>JAAWGR010000037.1 GCA_022795445.1 Oscillibacter sp.
GTTCCGGCCCTTGGTGAAGGGTATCCATAGTTTGACGGAGCGTCTCTGCCACTTCGCTGATGTCATCATTTCTCAGCAGTCTGCGGCGCTTGACCCGGAGCTGGGTCAGTTGGGCGTCCAAAGCGGCCAGCTTGGCGGCACAGGCGTCCGCGTCCAGCAAGCCGCTTGCGCGAAGTTTACTTATTTTATAATTCTGCTCGGTGGCCTGGGCGATGGCCCGGTTGATCTCCAGCATGGCGGGATTCTCCCGCTGTATGGCGGTTTCCAGCTCCTCCATCTGTCTCAAGGCGGGCTGCAGGATGATGCCCTCATGGAGCCGCAGCTTGTTGTACATCCGAATAAAGGCTGTGTAGATATCTCTCTCCCGGACTGGCTTTGTCGGACAACTCCTTCTGCCCTCCGTATGTTCTGAGCAGCTCCAGGCAACTGGTCCAGACTGGCTGGCATTACGATAAAGTGTCGCACCGCAATTTCCGCAAGTAATCTTTTTTGACAGCGGATATTTTACTGGCGCCGATAAACAGACTTTTCTCTGCTCCAGCCGAATTTGAACCCTATCGAACATTTCCCGGCTGATGATGGCTGGATGGCAGTTTTCAATATAAAATTGGTTCAGTTCACCCCGGTTTTTTACTGTGGCATATGGGAATCCGGCCTTGAAGGTTTTCTGGCATAGGGTACTGCCGGTGTATTTCTCATTGGTCAGCCAATCTACAATCGCTTTTTTTCTCCAGATCGATTTGCCATATTTCTTCTTAATGCCTCTGCGGTTCATTTCTGCCGCAATACTGGCGGGGCTGCATCCGTTCAGGTAGGATTCAAACACCCAGCGGATGACCTCTGCCTCCTCCGGGATGATTTCCAGTGTCCCACAGCCCACGTTCCGGTATCCGTAGGGCGGTTTGTTTGTGATGAATTCTCCCCGTTCCATCCTGCGCCGGTAGCCCAAGCGGATATTCTGCGAGATGGACATGGACTCCTGCTGGGCCAGAGAACCGGAAACGCTCACCATCAATTCTGTGGTGAGCGTTCCGGTGTCGATATTCTCAAGCGGGAGATGGACTTGACCAGCACCCGGTCGATTTTGCCCTTCCGGCAGTCGGCCAGTAAGCGGTTGAAGTCCTCACGCTTGTCCGTTTTCGTGCCGCTGGCCGCTTCGTCCGCGTAAATGTCCACCAGCTCCCAGCCCTCATGCTGGCTGATCAGCTCGGTGTAGCTGCGGATCTGGGAGGCGTAGGACGACTCCTGTTCCTCCAGTGCGGTACTGACACGGCAGTATGCCGCCACCCGAAGGGTATCGGGCCTGCCCTCGCTGGGCGGGATGATGGTGATGTTTTTGTTCATTCCTGCGGCCTCCTTTCCTCTGGGTACCGACAACACTACCACACCTCATCGGAAATATCCAGCGCTATTCCCAAACAGTCTGGGGGCGGTATTTGTCCCGCGCCAGCCGCTTGGCGGCGTACAGTTCCTCCATGGTCAGCAGTCCAGCGGCGGCGGCTTTTTCCAGAAGGCGGGTCAGCAGGATATACCGCAGTTCACTCTTTGTGTCGATCATGCGGATGCCTCCCGGAAATAGTCCGATCCTTTCACTTGCTGAATAAACCGCGCCACATCCTCCAGGCTGCCAGTGACGGACATCTCCGGCAGAGCGGCCAGCACATCCTTGCTGTAGCGCTTGCCCTCGGCGGCCCGCTCATCCAAAATAGCCACCACGCAGGTGTCGGTCTCGGTGCGGATGGCCCGCCCGAAGCCCTGCTTCAGCTTGATCTGCATCTCCGGCACCACGACCGCACGGATAAACAGGCGGAGAGTCGGGTGTTTTTCACGCTCTTTTTCCTTTAGAGCGTCCGGGACGGCGAAGGGCAGGCGGGGGATGATGAGAAGAGACACACAGTCGCCGGGGAAATCGAAGCCCTCCCAAGCCGCTCCGGTGGCCAGCAGCACACTTCCGGGCTGGGCTTTGAAGCGTTCGGTGATATGTACCGCATTTCGACCCAGAGTGAACAGGGGCCAGCGAAAATCCTCTCCCGACAGCCGTTCCTTCACAGCGGACATGGCGGCGTAAGAGGTGAACAGCACCAGAGCATGACCCTGGGCCGCGTCCAGCAGTGCGATAATCAGCTTCGCCAGTTCATCATAGTACGCCTCATTCCGCTGGCGGGGCGGAGAGTGGGGGAGGTACAGCAGACAGTTTTTCTGGTAGTCAAAGGGAGAACGAGCGACGGATTCCGTGACACGGTTGTCAGACATCAGGCCCGTTTCCTCTTTGAAGCGCCGGAAATCGCTGCCCACCGCCAGCGTTCCGGAGGTCAGGATGACGGGCCTGGGTTGATTCCAGAGCGCACCGCGAAGCTGAGGGGTCAGATCGGAGATCGTTCCGCACAGCATGGTGCCGCCCTGCTCATCCTCTGCCGTATAGAACACCATGTCCAGGTCTCCGGCCGCGAAAAGCTCCGCCGTCGAGGCGAGCTTGTCCAAATGATTTCGGGCGGGGGGCGAAAGCTGGCTGTGAAGCTGCTTTCGGATGATGGTCAGGCTTTTGGAAGGAGCTTTCAGCAGAGGGTGCCACTCCGAAAAGGGAGTATCCAATTCAAAAGGTTGAGACATCTTTTGAAGCAGCGGCGCGGACCGCGTCTCCAGCGTTTCCGCTGCCAGAAGGTACCGTTCGGAGCGAAGCTTCCGGATCAGAGACTGGATATCTTCCGCCGTCAGGGTGACGCCGAACATCTGGCGGGCTGCCTCCGGAAGCTTGTGGGATTCGTCCACGATGACGGCGCAGGCTTCCGGCAGGATGGGCCGTCGGCCCATGCTCCGGTGGATGGCGTCAGCCAGAAGCAGATTGTGATTGCAGATTTGGAATTGATAGCGTTTCGTGCCGCATGTTTTTAAGAAGGTTTGATACCTGCAAGTGTCCTTCCCGCAGTCGCAGACCTTAGGAACGCAGACACGCTCCTGGTCGAAACTACTGAGGTGAGGGACCTCATCGCAGTCCAGGAAGTCTCGCAGAGACAGCAGGGCTGTGCCCGCTTTCCAATTTTTCTTGTCCAGATCAAACTGGTCAAGCCGCCGTTCCAGGCGTTCGTCACAGACATAGTGGGATTTCCCTTTGCGGATGACGGATTTGATTGGCCTTGTGGTGATGCCGCCAGCCATCAGGACCGAGGATAGGAAGGGCAGATATTCGTTCTGCACCGCATTCTGGAGGGCGATGCTGGAGGTGGAAATGAGGATAGGTTTGGACTTCAGGCCCGTGGCGAAGCGGGAATGGTGAAACACCATTCCCGCCGCCAGATAGGCGTAGGTCTTGCCAATTCCCGTCCCGGCGTCACACAGGGCGATGCCATTGTCCAGCATGGCATTCAGCATCCGGTGGCTCAGAGCAATCTGCTCCGGGCGCTCCGGCATGCCTTGGGCCGGAAGAAGGTCTTTGAAAATGTGGTCAAGCTCCTTGTGAGCTTTTTCCCGATTCATGTAGATCATTTTGGGTCTCCTGTATGTTTTTCCTTGGTTTGTTGAGATCGAATCTCCACGGACACATTCCAGGGGTCTCTACTGCTTTCAACCCAGGCAATGGCAGGCACGCTCGCCGGAGAAAACGCCTCCGGGTCATGGCGCGCTCCGTGTCCATCCGTGTTTGAGATTCGGTTATGAGTTTCGCTTATTCAGTTTTCGAGGTGCAGGGGCTCTTGCCCTTGACAATATTGTACAGGCATTTCTTTTGAATTTTTAGAGCCAATTTGGCATAATCTTATGCCAGTTTGACATAATCGCTTACAAATATTTCTCAAACTGTTTCAACTGCACTACCAACGCCTCTATGCTGGCTCTCAGCTGCGCCGTATCAGGTTCTTGGAGTAAATTATTCAATCTACCCTTAATCAAATAGTCCAATGAGACGCCAAATAAATCGGAGAGCTGAATAAAAATGTCAACTGGACATCCTCTTTTGCCCGTTTCAATCCGCCCATAATTACTTTGGTCAATATTCAGCATATGTGCGATTTTTTCCTGTGTAAAGCCCTTTTGAATACGGAGCTGTCGGATACGCTCCCCGCTCTCTTTTATGTCATAATTCATTTGTATGATCTCCTATCTCAAATTTGGGATGTGAGGTTTGAGATAGGAGTTCACGGATATTTTGATATGTAAGGCTGCCAATACAGTGTCTTGACTGCACCAATTGGGGTGATCTGCTTGATGCAGGCTCCGCTTGTGTCTGAATCATACTGCCTTGCCATTTAGCGAGACTCCATTTCTTCTGAAATTTGAAAATACGATTTCAGAAGCAGAGACCCGCGGAACCTTGATACGTGTCCGCGAGAAACGAAAAACAGGCCGCTTTTGCACATATACGCAAAAGCGGCCTGTTGCCTATAATCATAATAAGATTTACAAGAAAGGGCAGACTTCTTGAGAGAAAAGATCTTTTCTCCTGATCTGCTGCGCTGTGAGGTTGGGTGATGGGCACAGGCCATTCCGTATCAGACTCCCTTTGTCTGTCACTCTGGCCCAGCCAAACGCATGCGATTGGCCGACCACATTGCCGGTCCTAAGTTAGGGCCTGTTCAGATAAGGACGTCAGCCATACAGCAAATTATATTTTAATTTTATTGCGCTGATCGTTTGCCGCAGCATCATCCCTCTACTGTTAATATGTCATGAGATTACAAGAACTGACATTTTCAGCGCATAAATAGTCGAAATTTTATTTATATCTAGCGTATATACCTTGTTAGACTATATAATTCAAGTCTATTAGCTATTTGGATAGTTCGACAATATAGGATATACTATACATGTAAATGATTCGAGTGAGGGGGGTAGTGTATGGCACGTAAACAGATCAATGTTGATATAGGCGCAAGAATTCGCAAGGAAAGAGAAAAGCAGAAAGTTCCTCGAGAAGAATTAGCGGGACGATGTGGAATCTCACCTTATTTCGAGGCCGATCTTGAGCGCGGCAACGTCGGGGCCAGTCTCTCAACGATTAAGCGCTTGTGCGAGGAACTGCACATCAGCAGTGATTATGTCCTCTGGGGTGATGAGGAAAAGCGTAGCGTCTCAGAGTGCTTCGCATATGTTGACGACAATTACAAGGAGCTGCTTTTGGATATTCTCCAGAAGGAAATCGAACTGATTCACTCAGTAGAGCGTCAGACATCCTTGGGGCATACCAGCCTGGAAAGCGCCATGTCAAACAGTGAAATGGACACAAACTAAAAAGCAGCCCAGTCCACAGAACTGGGCTGCTTCCGATTTAGATGACAAGGGGGGACATCAGTGCGTCCGGAAGAAGAATGCTTTTTTGTACAGCTCTATCAAGAAAATTTTGAGAAGCTTGAGCGTTACGCATATGTCCACCTGAAAAACCACTCACTGTCGGAAGAGATCGCTCAGGACACATTTCACGAGGCGCTGCAGTGTTTAGAGGACCTCTTAAGTCATCCAAATCCTGCTGGATGGCTGATGGAAGCTGAGAAAAACAAGATAAAGAACTTCAAACGAACAAAATCGAACTGCGCACAGTTTTTCCTCTCAATAAACACCGACATTGGGGAAAACAGTGTATCCGTTTCTTCCGCGGCGGCTCTAATGGAAGAGCGGGAATCTTACCATGCGGCGGTGGCAGGAATCAAAAGGGTGCTTTCAGAGGAAGAGCAGAACCTTTTGAGATGGTTGGTGTTTGACAGACGCAGCCATAAGGAAGTGGCTCAGGACCTGGGGATTACTGTATGGACAAGCCAGAAACGGCTGGAACGGATACGAGAAAAACTTTCCAAATTATTTCCGGGACACCGAGGCAAAAAATATTTTTAAAAATTTTTTAAATTTTATGTCAGTTTTCCGGTTTTGCTTACATATATATAGTGAATGGGGGGATAGTTGGTGAATCATGAGGACAGCGGTCAGAAATATGAATATCTGAATCAACTGAGCACGCCTGAATTGGAAGCTTTGCTCCAGGCGGATATGGAAAGTTCAGGCGATACCGACCCGGACATGCTCCTTTCTATTATGGAGGTGATCGTTAAGCGGGAGCATGAGCGTAATCCCCAAGGCAAGGAACGAGTGGAACAGGCGTGGACGGACTTTCAAACAATTTATGCAACTCCCGAAGGAGAAGGCCGTTCGCTCTATTCCAGCGAGCTCCTGCCTGAGCCTGATTCACTGAGCGGTGAGAAGGAATCCACGCCGCAAATCCACTCCAAGCACAATCATCGTCAGCTCCGCCGTACTTTGCTCATCGTGGCAGTCATCGCCTGCTTGATTGTATTCTTTATGCCGCCAGCCCTGGGGTATCGGAATATCCTTCATATGATTGGCGTTTGGACATCGGAAACCTTCACGTTTATTACGGGGCCGGATGCTCCTGATGAGTCGGCTCCAGTCCCGACGTCCTCGCCGGGAGATGAGGCAAAGGAATATCAGAGTCTTGAAGATGCTCTGGAGGACTATGGGATTACCGCTAATGTGATAATTCCTGAAAGATTTGAATTGAGGAATATTAGCGCTACAGACATTGATGATTTTTCCACACTAACCATTGACGCATTTTACAAGGACATCGACCAGGTGTTACTGATTTCAATCACTCAGTATTCGATTCCCCACACATATGTATATGAAAAGACCGATGAAAAGGTAGACGAATATGTAAAAGACGATATTACATACTATATCTATCAAAATAACGCAAAGATATCTGCATCATGGTATGTGGATACAGTAGAATACTATGTTCAAGGCGATTTAACGATGGACGAGCTATTGGCAATGATTGATGCCTTTTAGGAAAGGATTGATTTCTTTGAAAAAGCGTACTCTATATTTAGCTTTAAGCATTATCATGCTCCTGTTTTCTATGGCTCCCGCTATGGCAGCCAGCACAAGGGCCAGCGACTATATTTCAAGGTATTCGTCTGATGTAAAGGTTTTGTCTGATAGTGAGATCGCCATTTGGTTTTCCATCTATGGCACAGACGAAATGGACTGTCTTGGTGCAGAGAAAATCAGCATATATGAAAACCTTGGAAACAGATGGCGGATGGTGGAACTTTTTGAGCGCGGTGATACTGGCATGTCCGAAACTGATACATATCATTTCCAGAATGTGAAATACTTCTCGGGTGAGCCGGGCACCGAATACAAAATTTCCATCGTTCTCTTTGCCGAATCCGGCTCCGGCTATGACTCCAGAACACGGACCCACTATATCACCGCCTGATTTTTGCGGTTGTTACGGCGGTAAATAGGCTGCATTTCTTGAGAGGCGAAGCCTCCCTATCTCAGGGAGGCTTCGCCTTTCTTTGCTTTGCCCAATGGGTGAAAAAAATATTTAGCCGAAACATGTCAGTTTTTACGATTTGAATACATATATATTACAGAGGGACAAGCATACCTATCAGGCGCGTCACCATGAGGCTAAGGGGAGGAGGAATCAGAAAAAGTTATGGAAAATAAAAATTTAGCATAATCTGTCTGCCCAAGTACACAAACCGCAAATTTGATGGTATAATAACACAGGAAAGGGGGGAGGAGCCCGCATGACCCCAGAAGAGCGCAACTACTTATCGGATTTTTACCACGCAAACCATGCCAAACTCTTCCTTCATGCGTATGCGATGCTCAAAAGCAAGACCTTGGCAGAGGTCGCGGTGCAGGAGGCTTTCCAGGTCGCCTGCCAAAAGCCAGCGGAGCTTATGAAAAGCGAGAGTCCCATCGGCTGGATGAAAAAAGCAATAGAATTTAAGGCATTACATATATTAAGAGAGCAAAAACGGACGATGATGGTGTTTGTTCCCTTGGACGAGCTGCCGCCTGGGACTGAACCCGCCATAAGCGATAACAGTGACTCGCATTTAATTGATTGCTGTCTGAACGCCGTTTCCGCGGATGAGCTATCCTTCTTTTTACGAATCGCCAGAGGAGAAAGCACCGTCGCGGAGGAAGCGAAGCGGCTGAACATCAAATTAAAGACCTGCTACGCACGATTTGAACGCATCAGGGCCCGGCTCCAGAAGGCGCTTGAAAAAAATTTATAAAAATTTTTTTGTAGGCTGTCGAAAATGTCGCTGCTCGTGGAATAACTATAATAGGAGAAAGGTGGTGGGGATTATGACCGCTCCACAGGACCCGCGTAAAACTGACTATGCGTATCTACGCCAGCTTTCTCAGGAAAAATTGCTGGAACTGCTTTGTGCCGCGCCTGTTCCGGCATCTACTCCTGAAGAAGAGGCGTATGTAGACGCGCTGGAGGAGGCGATCATAGAGAAAGAACAAGAGAACCCCACGGGATTCCTGCCCGACGCGGAGCAGCAATGGGAGGAATTCCAAAAACTCTATTTCAATCCAGAGGACGATAGGCTTTCTCTGGATGGAGAAGATGATCCCCCCACCAGCGCTCCTGAAATACATCAGCTCACAAAAGGCAAAAAGGCTCCTGTCCTTCGCCGTGCTCTGATTGCCGCCGCCATCGTGGCCGCGCTGATCCTGTTGATGATTCCTGCCGCATTGGGCTACGAGAACATCTTTCACATGATTGGGACTTGGACATCGGATACATTCCGCTTTGCTCCGGCCCCGGAAAAAGTGCCTGACGCGCCTCCGAGAGAGAGTTCAGAGGATTTGGCTGCTTCTTCGCCATCATCTGGACTGCTGACCGCTGTGCCCCTTGATTTTTATGAGTACGAAAACGTGCAGGAATTCGTCGATCAATACGGCATTACGGCTAAAATCATACCGAACTGGATGCCAGAAGGGTATGCTCCAACAGAAATCATTGCCTATGATTCCACATTGGATCAGGACGTCTCATTCTATGCTGTATTTGAATGCGAAGACAAAACGATTTGCATCGGTTATAACTATTACTATGATTCCCAACTGGGAAGTGTGAACCGCGAAAAAGACGATTCAGAGGTCCAGATATACGTGACGAATGGAATCATTCATTACCTGTACTGGAACCTGGACCACGCTCGTGCTTCCTGGTACAACGGAGATATTGAGTGCGACATTTCGGCTGATGTTCCAATGGACCAACTGGTCAAAATGATTGATTCTATTTATGAGTGAGGAGTATTGCAATGAAGACGAAACGATATGTCTATCGAGCTTTTGCCCTTTTGCTGACACTATGCGCCGCATTTTCCATCTGTGCTTCCGCTACTCTACTGTCCAGTGATCAACTGTATGACTACGAGGTGTCCGTAAGCCGTATGGGAGGCGGACAGTTGAAGATTTTCTTTTCCACACGGGGAAGCGGAACAATGACAAGGCTTGGCGCTGAGAGCATCTCCATCTCCGAAAGAGCCGACGGTTCCTGGCAGGAAGTTGCGTCCTTTGACCGGTATGACAGCGGGATGTCCAAGGCGAACGCTTCCATGTATAAGAGCCAGATCTATTTTGATGGAACCGAAGGGGTAGAGTACCGCATTGTCGTGACTGTGTTTGCGGAGGACTCCTCGGGTTCGGATTCCAGAATCAAGACATTCTATGTGACCGCGACATAAAATTCGTTTTCAAAGGTTTATTACAGCGGCAATCAGAGCATCGCTGTTTCTGAAATTTCAAGGGTTCTCTCGCTGCTGTTTGCGATTTCTCAATTGCCGGAGTAATAGAAAAAGGCCGCTGTGGAACTGGACGTTCTACAGCGGTCTTTTTTTCTTTATCTACCGTGTGAAAAAATTTTTTATGCCCTGTCGAAAATCGCGGAGCTGGTGGAATATATTATTAGGAAGGGGGGAACAGCTCATCAATTTTTTATTCCACATACTTCAGAAGTTCCATAGGAGGCGAGTGATACATTGATGAAAAAATATTTAACGTGGGGTGCGTTCCTTTTGAGCGGAATCCTCTTTGCGGGAACCTCTCTTTATGCCGCATATAGAGGATTCTTCTGCGGCTTTATTTATAGCGGCTTCGGATTGATACAGGCAACCTTGACCAGTTTTATTTTTATCCTTCCCTGTGCCTATGCCTACTTCAAAATTTCAAACAGCAAATACAAGGCGATCAGGTTAAGCTCGTGTATGTGCCTGATTCTATATCTCCTGATGCTTTCTATCGTGCTGTTTGGGCTTCGGTATTCATTCGAGGGGATTCAGCCAATCGGCCTGAAAACATACGTTCAGTACAACTCCAATCTTCAGCCATTTTACACCATATCACAGAATATTGCCTCAAATAACGAAATGGCTATTATGGGTAACGTCATTCTCTTCGTTCCGCTTGGCTTTCTGGCCCCTCTCGTTTGCCGGCGTATCGACTCTTACCCCCAAATGGCAATTTTTCTGCTTGCGTCCATTACATTGGTCGAGGTTCTGCAAATTGTGACACGGCTTGGGTCATTTGATGTGGATGACATTATTCTGAATTTCATTGGAGGTATGGCTGGATATTTCTTAGTGCGGCAGTCAGGCGTCATTCGTCTGCTGAACAAAACTGAACAATGAATATCTGCTTGCAAAAAGGCCGAAAGGAGATTTTTATGAAAAAGATCATTGCGATGATGTTGCTCGTAGCGGCCCTCTTCTCACTGGCGTCCTTTGCCGGCGCTTCCGCATATGTGCCGTATACCCTTGTTCCGGCAGATGTTTTGACCGATCAGCAGGGTTTGGCGCGGGAAGGGACTACGATTCCCGGAGCACGCTGGAACCTCGCCGCAAGCGACTATACCGGCAAATTCAACTACTCGGCTACTGTTTATGGAAACTACCTTCTGTCGACTTCGACTGGGAAAATTTTTGTGACGACCGATTCAAGCGCTTCCAGGACAGTATCTGTAACCACCCAAACGCTCACGCTCATGAAAGTGCTGACAAACGGCGCGGGCAGAGTAAGTACACGCGATGTCCCGAGAGAGGGCGTTTCAACCGTGCCGTTTGTCGGGCTTGAGGAAGACTCCTATGTCTATTTTCTGGCCCTAAGCAAAATTCGGGACGGCGTTACCCTCACGGGTGAGTTTGTTGCGTCTGAAACCCGCTAAGCTGAGAAATCAAGATGTAATATAATAAATAGAGACCTTTTTGCAGGCGGAATATCAATAAATTTGTCATATCCAGACGGCATACGGGAGGCATCGCAATTCTGATTGCGGTGCCTCCCGCGATGCACAAATAGACCGCACGTCATGAAAACGAAAAAATATTGAGAATTTTCAAAAAAGATGTCAGCTTTTGAAATTTGCTTACATATACTATAATGTAGAAGAGCGTCGTAAGGGAAACCTTGCCGCATGGTACCGGCAATCAAGGGGGGAGATGAATGGACGCTTTACTGCAAGAAAAGAACACATATGTGGTACAAGCTCAAATCGAGAATCTGCGGAGTGAAAGCGCGTACATACGAAGAAAGGCCGCCAGATTTCTGGGCTATCAAAAGGCATATGCCGCAATCCCAACCCTGCGGGAGTGCCTGGAGGGAGAAACCGATGGAAAGGCGATCCGTTGGTTCAGCTTTGCGCTGGCCCTTTTGAAGTGCGATGTGGCCAGCAATCAGGATTCAGCGGCCCGTATTGAACGAAAGCAAAAGATGATTGACCAGCAGGATGTTCGGGAGTGGACTCAGCTGTCGGTCTCCATGCTGCGGGGCCCAAATCAGAAACGGGTACAACTCGCCTTGGACAACAGCTATTCAGAGATCAGAAAGAGTGGTATCATTGAGTCCTGGATGATCCAGGAGAAAGAGTCCGCGCTGCTCCGTCAGGTTCAGCGTTCGCTGGAGGATGAAAATGCGGATATCCGAAAATGGGCCGTCCTTTCGTTGGGAAACAGCCGCCGGTTGGCATCCGTTGACGCGCTGGCGGACAAGCTGACAGACCCCGATTATCTGGTGCGGGAATGGGCCGAATGGGCTTTGTACACACAGAAAGATGTGAGCCAGCTTGATCCGCTTCAGCTCCGGCTGATCAGCGACCCTCACCCCAGAGTCCGGGAATGGGCCGCGAAATCTCTGGCCATTTATCCATGGGAGCAAACCTTGGACTGCCTCATCCAGGCGTTTTTGACGGAAGAAGACCTGCTCTGCCGGGAGGGGATCATTTCGTCCCTTGGAGGCCGCTCCCCCGATGTGGCAGAGTTGCTCTTCTGGGTGTTGGGGGACAAGCCGGACGAGCTTTTAGAGCTGGCGTGTCTTGAGAAATTGGGAGATTTGAATCTGCTGTTGGAGCAAGACTACCTGGATCGGTTCCAGCCGCTGAGAAAGGAGCTAAACCACCCCAAGGCAAGAAGGGAGGCAAATCTCCTTTTGCTGAAGCTCTACTTCGACAATCCAACCGGCGTATTGAGGAGCATCCTGACAAAAGCTTCCGCACGGGAACTCTTTGAGGAGTTGTCCGCAGATACGGAAGCTGCCGTTCCAGAGTCGCTTCGGAGCCGCTTTCAGGACTTGTTGGAGCAGAAGTACACGCAGGTCTCTCCAGACAGAGAGTATCAGCTGAAATTTCATTCGCTGTCGGAGCAAGTACATCTGGAAGCGATCAAGGTGGCCTGCTGCCAAGTATTCCAAATGTCGATCTATGAACGCGAAAAGCTGGCGGGCGGTATGTGTGTCATTCGTAGTGAACTCAGGGAATCGATTAAAGAAGAAATCGCAAAGAAAATCGCCAATGCGGCGGCAGCGGGATGCCGTGTCATCCTGTTTCCGGAACTGACAATTCCCCTGGACATGACCGATGAGTTGGCGGAGCTCAGCCGGAAACACAGCATTTATCTATTTGGCGGTCTGGAACATGAGCAGAAGCCCGAGGAACGCGGCAGCGCATACAACCGCGGAATTGTGGTGACGCCGGAGGGAACGGTACTCCACAATCTGAAAAACACCCCAGTCCGAACAGCAAAAGGTGTTGAGGCAATCGATACACAGCGCAAGCGGACCATTCACGTTTACAGCATGCCCTTTGGCATAGCGGCCCATATCATATGCAGGGACTGGCTGGAGGGAGCGCTCCAGCTGGCAGAAATGCTCCGTGCTGTTGAGGTTGATATGATATTTGTATCCGCGCTGTCTCCTACCGTGGACGATTTTATTTATACGGGGAAATGCGCGGTGCGCAACTGCGGATGCGCTTTTTTCGTTGCCAATCTGGATCAGCAGAAGGAGGGATACGGAGGCTCATTTTATATCGACCCGAACCATTTTCGCGGAGCCGGTCAACCGTTTTCTTCAGGACTGAATGTTGTGGAGGTTGATTTGGCGCGTTTTGCGGACATGCGCTCGGCACAGCGGAGTGCATCCAAACGGATGGAAGGGAGAAGTGAAAAATGGATGACAATTTTTTGAATACAATATGGGATTCCAGAAGCTATCTGGAATATTGGAACGATTATCATCGGACTCAGAAGGGAACCAGCGTACCAATCGAATCTATCTTGGATCAGTGCGTGCCATATCTGTCGGAAACCGCCCGCACACTTGAAGTGGGATGCGGAAGCGGGCAGCTCTTACCGCCCCTCAGCAGGAGATTTCCAAATTTGTATGCCTGTGATGTCTCTGAGACCGCCATCACACGGATTGACCCGCAGATTCCGGTGAAGCTCTGTGTCAATGACCCTTGTGAGCTTCCCTACGAATCCTCTTCTATGGATTTCATTGTAATCAGTCAAGTATTGAGCACCATCACGGAGCAAACGGTGTTAGCCAGTCTGATTTCTGAGATCCGCCGGGTTTTGGCGGCCTGTGGGCATCTGCTCATCATTGACTACTGCTACTCGCTGGAAAAACAATATCAGCGGAAGCCATTTGGGGAGATGGATGTCAATGTGCTGTCTCCCAAATGGAGTAAGGTTTCGTTTGTTCACTATACACCGGAGCAGTTCCTTTCGTTGTTTTCTCCTTGCAGGGAGGTCACAGCAGGTCCTGCCCCGCTGACCAGCTGCATGGGAAATTGTGATTCTGGATGTTTTGTTCTGATGGAGGTAATGTAGGAGGGGATTGGGAATGTACCTTTTTCTGATTCAGGGGGCTACAGGAACCGGCAAGACCACGTTGATCACGGAACTGGAGAAACGCTGTATCAAGGGGCTTCCCGTTCAATCGCTGGTCAACGACCGGCGGCGGCAGATCACGGGCAAGGGACTGTCAAGAGACACGGACACCAGCTTATGTGATTACTTTACTTACTACGCCTCATACTTGACACTTTTCCAGCGTGCGCTGGAAAAGCCGGGAATCGCGGTGCTGGACCGCTCCATTCTGGACACGATGGTTTTCGCCAGACTGCAATTTGGAAGCGGAAATCCGATTGAGATATTGGGCAAACGTATTTTTACGCTGATGCAAGAAAGAATAACCGGGATTCTTTACCTGCCCATCGAGTTTGAGCCGGTCGATGATGGATGCCGTAATGTGAATCGGGAGCTGCGGCAAAGCTTCGACCAGGCACTGATCGCTTTGCTGGAGGAATTGGACGCCAGCTTTGTTACCTTGCGGGGAACGGTGGAGGAGCGTGCCGAAAGAGCAATTACGTATATAGATGGCTGCATGTAATTTTTACATCGCATTGTATGCTTTGTGGGGACTCATTAAGAAGCCGCTACGGGACCAAGTGTTCTGTGATAGCTTCTTAACCTTTGGATCTGATTGCAAAAAAATTTTATGAGCTGTCGAAAATCAGAGAGTTAACGGAATATAAGCAATAGAGGGAACAAAACAAGTATTACCTCGGTAAGTGCCCTACACGGAGTTTGAGAGGAGGTTGAGTCCAATGTTTTA
The DNA here is from genome assembly GCA_022795445.1 of Oscillibacter sp. Lineage (GTDB taxonomy): Bacteria > Bacillota > Clostridia > Oscillospirales > Oscillospiraceae > Oscillibacter. The sequence continues at coordinate 14,716 of JAAWGR010000037.1, forward strand.
TGTTTAGTGTCTCATCGGATGCAAGTAAGTATATGAAAACCCGACTTTAAAACTATATAAAAAAGGAGCGAATAACAAAATGAAAAAGTTGATCTCTCTTACCCTCGCACTCGTTATGGCGATGGCCCTTGCTGTTCCCGCATTTGCTGCCGACACGCCTCCGTCTGCTCCCGCTGACATTATCGACCCGGATGACGGCATCATGCCGCTGATCAGCCTGTTCGATGATACCGCCAGTTCCCGGAACGGCCAGTGGACATCCTCTGAGTTTACTGCTACACCTACAAGCGGAAATTACATCCGCATTTGGCACCAAAACGATACAAACGAGAAGGTCAAGGTATACCTGTACCGGACTGAATCTGGTCGTGATAAGGTCGCCTTGCTCATATATGTAGATGCCAATGACCAAGCGTCCGGAATTTACCACTGCAGCGATGCCAGCTCTGGCACCTACAAAATCGTTGTCGAAGCCTATGTTTCCGGCGGTAGAGTTTCCGGTGATGTGGCAGCAGCACAGTACAAAACCGACCCCAGGAACTAACGGCTATATTTCCGCGCTGGCCCCTTTATTCAGGGGCCAGCGCCTTTTCAACCTCCTCCACCAGCCGGTCATAGATCCGCTTGGACGTGTGCGCTGCTTATTTGGACTGTCCCCGTCGGTCTCCAGGCACGTCCGGATAAACGCCGTCACCTCTGGGGGCATCACGCGGCTTCTCGGGGCCGCTCAATCTTCTCCACGGGCATCCTCGCGCCATCCCAATACTTCCTCACCGTATTTCGGGAGATCTGAAGCACCCGCGCAGCTCCCCGCTGGCTCTCGCCATTTACTCTCCTTTTCCGTGTATAAATCGGGTCGGGAGCACCATCTGCACGGAGTATTAGCCCCACCAAGCCGGCGGAGAGCACCACTGTTCCAAGAGCAATATCGGCGGGATCAGAGGGAAGGCTCTGCCAGCCGAGGCGGCGGGCAGAGCCAGGGATCAGTTATCAAGTTCTTAGGCTTATATTGCGACGTCCTTTATCGGGATATTCGAATGCTTATGTGGAAGTCACCAGATGATGTCATCAGTATCGATTAGTGTATCACTATTTTTAGCATGATGTGCCTCATCAAACCCTTGCTTCAAATTGTCGGGGATATTTCTTGGATTTGTAACTATGCGGAGTTTCCCATCATAATTAATTGTATAGTTATATATAAGCTGGCTATCACTATCAGAAAAAGTACAATTGATAATAATGAGATACAAATCTTTGTTGATTCTATCTATTTTTTTGATTTCATATGATGCCAGTATTGGTCCCACATTAGCAACATACATTTCCTTTTCCATTGAGTTTTCGGGACGGAAGTAACAAAAATTAACAGCCTCGTCAAACCCATCATTTTGAAGCGTCGCATAGTATTCATTAACAAAATTTGAAATTTTCTGGTTAGCATTTCTTTGACGCATATAAACACCTGTTAGCACAACCAGCGAAATAAGCACAATGCATAATACAACAATGCTTTTTCTTTTATACTTCATTATAGTCACCTCAGTACGAAATAATAAGACGCCCAACAGCTCTGAAATAGAAACATAACTTCGTTTCTATTTCGGAGCTGTTGGGCTAGCCTTGGAAATGGGCAGCACCTAACTAGCCAATGGTAGTTTGCTCAATAGTGCGTTTTTTGATTGATAGCTGTTTAGAAATACAAATAGCTCAAGCGAATTTTGAGGGCTAGGTCTAGTGTAGTCTATAGGATTATTAACATCATCTTTTAAGCATCAGAAATAATCCAATAAAAAGTACATGTTAGGTTGTAATCCTGCAGGACATAAAGCTGTGCTAACCAAGGGTTGAACAGAACCAATATTAACAACACGAGTTGCTATGTAATATCATAAATAGTAATGTGACCACCAGTCACACGACCGCTGGTTGCGTTTCGAATATATCCATACATAGTGGAATTTCCATAGGGCAATTTGCTTTTTTCAGATCTACAAGAAGCGGAGGATTCCCCCTTAGACTGGTCCAGAGCAATTGCCAGACATGAATAGAACTCACCATCATAGGTACTATAATACGCAAGACCAGCATAAATATAGCCATCAGTTGCTGTGCATGTAAAGCCACTGCTGGAAATGCTTAGCGCACTTCCAGTATGCTTAAGGGGATCGTAGTATTTTCCGTTATTCATGGTGGTAATCATCGTGTCTGGACCAATGTTTTTTGCAGTTATCTCCATAACATACGACTTACTCCGACCCATGGGTACGTCAACAATTATGAGGTCGTCAGGGCCTGCGTTCTCAACCATCCCCTGAGAAATATCTGCGGGTAAAACATCAGAATAATGCTCGGGAGTTGTCTCAATCGCACATGCGGTACTGATCATAAGCGCTAAGGAGACCAGCAGAGCGCTGATTCTCATTTTATTCTTGTCCATTAGTTATCCTTCTTTCAGTATTTGGTTCAGTCTACTATCGCATCGGCTCAATTCAGCTTCTTGGCAATACTAACTTTAAGGAATCTAGCCCTTCTATACGCATCACCTCATTCCTAAACTCTCCACACTAAAGTGGGCTCTTATATATCACTCTAGTACTATATTCCCTGACAAACTCAAAATTCTACACGGTCTTTTATTTTTTTGTAAGCGAAAAATCTCCTCGTCTATCCAACCCCCAAAGGGAAATGTGAAAATACAATAGAAAGCATAGCTAGACCCACCTTGAGCAAAGTCTCAAGGCGGGTCTGACTATGTTGAGAACACATCATTACCTCATATGCGCCGCGATCAAAAATTTTTTCGCCAAATTTCAAAAAACATGTCAGTTTTTGAAGTTTGCTTACATATATAAGGTGAAGGCAATGTTACAGGAACTGCGGCCAGTCAATCATCCAGCTGTCCAGCAGGGCGCTCCTGGCCGCAGTTCACCGGAAACCACCCAAAGAGGAGGCGATACCCGAACAGATAGAACCGCTTTCGTGCCACCAGGGAAATTAAACTACAAAAGGAGCGATACAATGAAGAAACAGAGAATGCTTGCGCTCTTCCTGGCCCTGTCCATGATGCTGACGCTATTGGCGCCTTCAATGGTGTCAGCGGCCGCCTCGTATGATGTGGCGGACCCTTACGCGCTCATGTACGACAGCGATGCCCGGCTCAAGGACGAGCTTGATGAAATGATTCATTCTGCCGGATTGCAGCAGGATACGGAATCGCTGCTTGCGGAGGTATTCGACCTGGATGCCTCCACCTTTACGGACACCGGCGCTCTGGACAGCGCCACGGTGGATATGCTGCCGGACGCCGTCATTCAAGAGATTGAAGCGGCGGTGGAGCGCTCTGGCGAGCAAAGATTCATTGTCAAGTACAAGGACGCCCACAGCGAGCAGATCGCAAGTGTCCTTTCCACATCCGAGCTGGGGTCATACGACGTTGAGGACGCCCCTTACAGCACGGAGATCCAAGTCATCGAGTTTGATGAGAAAATCAATCCACGGGAATTGGCTGAAGCCCTCTCTGCTTATCATTTTGAGCGTGAGATTGAGTACATTCAGCCGGACTTCAAGGTCTACTTTTCATCTGCTCCGGACGACGCCCATCTGACCCTTGATGTTGAAGTCAATGGAGGCAGCGTATCTCCGGCGGAAAGCCAGACTCCCGATCCTGCTCCAGAGGAAACCACAGAGCCTGTGGAGCCGGAGCTTCCCGAGCCTGCAGAAACTCCCGAGCTGCCTCCCGAGGAGACGTCTGAGTTACCTCCTGAAGAAACCTCTGAACTGCCTCCGGAGGAGCCCCCCGAGCTGCCTCCGGAAGAAACTCCTGAGCTGCCACCCGAGGAAACGCCTGAGCTTCCTCCAGAGGAAACCCCTGAGCTTCCTCCGGAAGAAACACCCGAGCTGCCAGTGGAGACTGCGCCAACGGAGCCAGAGGAGCTTCCGGCCCAAGTCATTGTAGCCCTGATTGATACAGGCGTAGACATCGAGCATCCCGACCTGATGGGTTCCATCTGGGAGAGCGAAGGTGTCTCCGGCTGGAATTTCTATGATGACAACGCGGTTCTCTTTGACAGCCGCAACCCGGAGTCCAGCGCCCATGGAACCCATATCGCCGGCACAATCCTCCAGAATACGGAAAATACACAGCTGATGCCGCTCAAGGTCTTCGGAGATAATGGCGCTTATACCAGCGATATTATCGAGGCCATTCAATTTGCGGAGGAGCATGGCGCTCAAATCGTAAACTGCAGCTTTGGCTGTTCGGAATATAACTTGGCGCTCAAAGAGGCCATGCAGGGATCGGACATGCTGTTTGTCGCGGCAGTTGGCAACGGGCACCGGGACCTGGACGAATCCCCTGTCTACCCGGCCTGCTTTGAGTTGGACAACCTCATCAGCGTTGCCTCCATCAATGAGGACGGCGGACTCTCCTATTTTTCAAACTACTCCGACACACTGGCCGACATGGCCGCTGTTGGCCGCGATGTGTCGAGCTGCCTTCCGGGTCAGGAGCACGGCGAAATGAGCGGTACCTCTATGGCTGCCGCAGCGGTAAGTAACAGTGCTGCTCGTGTCCTTGAAGAGAATTTGCTTCTGACCACTGCGGAACTGAGGGAACGGCTGGTCTCTACCGCAGATATGCTCTCCAACCTGCAAGGCAGTGTCCGCGACGGACGGGCTGTCAATACGGCAAACGCTGCGGAAAATCTCGTTCAGGACACCGTTACCTATAACAATCCAGAGGATGACTTTGACATTGTGAGTTACCAGCTTCCATACAGCGAAGCCTACGAGCTGTTCAGCAGCAGCAAAATCAAGCAGGTCGAGTTGGCGGGAGAAGCGGTCGTCACACTCCGCAGCGACGGCACTGTCTGGGCCTGGGGCTATAACAGGCGGATGGTCTGCGGCGTGGACGGTGAGAACTATGTCAGCCTGACTCAGATTGTTGGCCTTCAGGATGTGGTACAGATTTCTGCGGGAACGGACTATGTTCTGGCGCGGAAGGCCAACGGAACCGTGTGGGCCTGGGGATTTAACGCTGACGGTGTGCTTGGAGACGGCACTACAAACAGTTCCGCAGTTCCTGTTCAGGTCATTGGTCTGACAGGCGTCACCGATATCAGCGCGGGTTCCAGCCACTGTCTGGCGGTATCCTCTGGCACCCTCTACGCCTGGGGGTTGAATCAGGACGGCCAGCTGGGAACTGGAACAACAACAGATCGGGTACAGCCGGTCAGGATCAGACTGAACAATGTGCGGCAAGTTGCCGCCGGTGACAGTCACAGTCTGGCGCTGCTGAATGACGGCACAGTTTACGCCTGGGGTTACAACCGCGACGGTCAGCTGGGTGACCGAACGACTGTTGACAAAACGGAGCCCACAGAAAATCTTATGACAGACGCCGTCGCTATTGCGGCTGGACGGAACTTCAGTGCGGCAATTGACAGTACCGGAGCGGTCTACACTTGGGGCGGCAACTCTTCCGGCCAGCTCGGAAATGGCCGGACGGTATCCAGAACCTATCCCATTCAGGCGTCGCTGAATCAATCCATTACGAAAATCGCGGTTGGCCGGATGTCCTGCCTCGCCCTTGACGCCAGCGGCTCGGTCTGGGCCTGGGGTGAAAACAACGGCACGCTGGGGCTTGGAACCACCGGCGACGTGCTGACTCCAACCCTGGTTTCGGACGTGCACAACTGTACTGATATTGCGGTCAATGCCTCAAACAGTGTGTTTCTCCAAAACGACGGTACGCTGTGGATTGCGGGAGAAAATTTGAGCAATCAGTTCGGAACAAGCCAGCCCATCTGCTATTCAACGCCTACGATGATGCCGGCCCTGGCCGATGCTGTGACTGTTATTCCAGGTTTTGTAGACACCCTGAAACTCACCGCGTCCGGTTCGGCCTACGGCTGGGGTCGAAACGATTATGGCCAGTTGGGAAATGGCTCCACTGACATGACCTCCACGCCCACAGAGGTTGCGATTCCCAGCGCGGACGTCCTGGCGATTGGCTCCAGACACGCCTTGGCAATCCGCGGGACAAGGGGATACGTGTATGCTTGGGGAAGCAACCGGTATGGTCAGCTGGGCGACGGTACTACAACAGACAGCACAGAGCCAGTCCGTGCTTTTGGCGTCACCGGAGCGGAACAGGCCGCGTGTGGAACGGATTTCAGCATGGTATTGACTGACATTGGGGAGGTCTATACCTGGGGTTCCAACCGCTATGGACAGTTGGGCGACAACACCACCAGAGACAGCACCGAACCCACGGCGGCGGATTTGGCGAGCAACATCACGCAGATTGCGGCGGGCGACCGCCACGGTATGGCGCTGGATTCCCGGGGCCGGGTTTGGACCTGGGGATACAACCGGTACGGACAGCTGGGCGATGAAACGACAGCGAACTCTGAAACTCCAATCCGTGTGTCCCTGTCTGGTATCACACAGATTGATGCGGGCGCAGATTTCTCCGTGGCGCTGGACTCTTCCGGATACGTCTGGGCCTGGGGCGCGAACCGTTCCGGCCAGCTGGGCGACCGCACAACCACGGACAGCGGTCTTCCGGCGAAGGTGAGAACCCTGTCTGATGTTGTGAAGGTTTCCGCAGGCGATAATTTCTGCCTGGCTCTTCTAAGCGACGGTACGGTCTGGGGCTGGGGAGACAACAGAAGCCACCAGATTTCCGCTTCCAGCAGCTCGGAATTTACCAGGGCGACGCAGATCTCCGGGCTGTCCAACATCACGGACATCGTCTGCGGCGGCAGCTCCTGCTTCGCTTATGCCTCCAACGGTCGAATCTACGCCTGGGGCGACGACTCCTACGGGCAGCTGGGAAGCCAGCGGCTGATGAACTCCCTTTACCCGATGAAGGCCCACTCGTATACGCCGAGTCTCTCCTTTACGAATCGATCCTACTCAATGGAAATTCCGTCCTCCGGCTCCGCCACGCTCCAGCTCATGGCATCGGGCAGCACGGACACCGGCCTGGTCACCAGCGATATGGTGGTCTACAGCCTTGCTTCCGCCTATCCCGGCGTGACAATCACATCTCAGGGTGTGCTTACGGTAACCTCGACAGCCGCTGCGGGCACGGTCACTGTCAAAGCGGCCTATGGAAGCCGAAGCTGTTCTGTGGCCGTTACCCTGGAAAAGGCGGCTGTCGAGGAGGGAAATACACTCACGTTGTCAGCTGTCAGCGGTACGGAATACTATGTCTCCGCGGGCGCCCAGAATTACACATCGCTGCAGGGAAAGACCTTCACGGTGACCTATGATCCGCTGGTCTTGCAGGTGGTCGATCTCTGTGCGCTGACCTACGAGCAGGAGACAGGGACCGGCGCAATTGCCCGCACTGGAGTGACCATTACCGCATCCACTCCAGGAACGATTTCTTTTACTGTGAATAAAACGATTACAGCGCCGAACAAATGGAGCGGTCTGCTGAACGCAGTTCTGTTCCGTGCAAAGACCAGCGCCTCCACACAGATTACCATTACAGAGGTGTAGAACTCATAAGTTGAATAGACAGGAAAGAGAGTGAACTTATGAAGAAAAAGAGAATGTTTTTCCGGCAGCTGTTGTCCGGGGCCCTGGTTCTGTCCATGCTCATCGGGAGCCTTCCCGCAATGGCCATTGGAGAATCGGTTAACGATGATATTGATGCATGGCTTGCCAGCATTTCAGAAGCAGAGGAACCTCCAAAGGTCAAGACAGATGATGAGCTGCGGGCGGAATACGACGTAACGACGGGCCCCAGCGGGGAGATTTCTGTTATCACGCTGCCCAAGGATAAAGAACTGAATTATGAGGAGATCAGTCGGCTTTTAGGTGACGATTCCGTCCAGACTTACGCGGAGTGGGAAGAACAGCAGGCCGAGGTTTCCGCGCGCATTTCCAGCCGGATTGAGGAAGCCTATCAGTTGTCTGAGGCTCAGGTGGCCCAGGCCGCTCAACTGTTCGACGGCGTCCAGGCGCTTGAGAAAGAGCTGGACCGGTACAGCTTGACCCAGGATGTCTGCAATATGAGCGACACCACAGAGCAGGGCGTACTTACTCTGATTGAAAGCGGATATACAAACAGTCAGGCGACCGCCGCATATGCCGCCGCCCAGGTGATGGGCTTGGACTTGAACACATTGACCGAGGTCCAACGAATTCAGCTTCTCTCGAGTGAGGAAGAGTCCAGCCAGGATGGAGATGCCGAAGTGTCAGAGTACCAAGCCCTGGCAAAGCGTCTTGGCCTGCCCGTTTCCATTGTAGAGGACTATTTCGCTTCTGGGAAGCTGACTCCGGAGCAGTTGGAGGCACAGTTCAAAGAGAAGACGAAGGAGCTTTTCCCGGTCAAGGAAGAGGCTGACACGCTGGGCGCCGGCACATTGGCGGCAGCGGCCGCCAATGACGCGAGCTACGCGCCGGAAGAGGAGATCGGACAGCCTTACTCCTATGAGAAAAACGCTGAGCTGAATGTCAATCTGAACACCGGCGATTATACCTACAATGAAACCGACCTGACGATTCCGGGCCGGAATGGACTGGATCTGAATCTGACCCGTCAGTACAACACACAGATGGCCTCCACCGGAACTCCGTATGGGCGATTCGATGGAACCGAAGTGGATTTGGCATACGCTGTTTCCTGCGTGTATTATGAGTGGGTGAACTTTGCGGATCGGGGTAGAGCACAGCCAAAGCTTGTCGCCGTATCCAGCAGTGAGCTGGCGGATTATACCCTGCCGGAAAATTATGAAGAGCCTTTACCACTTGGGTTTTACCTTGATGATTACGAGAGCGCTTTGGCCTATCAGGCGGCGATTGGGACCACTGTTTTGCGAGCGACCGATGCGCGGGACCGCACAGTCAGGCTGGTTGCAAAAGGAATCATCGAGGGTATCTCTCCCTACTTCGAGCAGGGTTGCATCAACCGGACCCGCGGGTATTCCTATACGTTGGACGACTTTGGGATCGGAGATGGCTGGCGGTTTAATTTCCCGTCCATCGAACGGTACCGCGCCAGATTCTTTACTGGAGACTACGAGATAACCGGCGATGACGTCAACTACAAGCGCCGTCTGGTCATGCCGGATGGGCAGCAGTATGAAATCGACTTTGAGGCTGAGGAGTATTCCAATCTGGTCGGTTATACACTGGAAGATATGCGTCTCGTGGACAGCGGCCGGGGTTATTCCGGGGCAAGCTACAGGCTGGACTATCTGGATGGAACCTCAATGTACTTCAATGCAGATGGTAAAATCATGGCCATTCAGGACGCATATGGTAATGAGATTTCCTTCAGCTATCCCAATGAGCGCAGCGGGGACTACTCGGAATTCAACATCACCGACACGGTAGGCAACGTCATTTCTTATACGAACAGCGGCCTGAATAAGAGGCAGGATTATTATTACCCAGGTCATGAGAATGACAATGAATGGCTGTATAACATCAAATACACACTGACACTGAACGGCGAAACCATTCGGGAGTACTATGCCTACGATGGCCAGTATGTTTGCAGCCTTCGATTTGTCATTAACGAAGAGGGAGAGGCCACCCGATATAATACGGCTCACCGGCGCGAATCGTTTAACTGCTTTGTTCAGTCCGCGTCAACAAACGACGGCGAAATCTCCTACGCAATTATGAACAACGTCACTTATCCGAATGGCGAGGAGCTCAGTCTTCGGACAAGCAGAAGAGCCGCCGATATGTCGATTGGCCCCAGCGGATATCAGCAGAAGGACCAAATTGTCCAATATGATCAGATGCATACTGGAGAAACAGAGTCCAGAAGCGAGTATCACCACAGAAAAAAATATGTATTCGGTGATTACAGCGCGCTTGTCATGCCAGCAGACTGTCACTATCTTACAAATGTAACAGACTACTATGTGATCAATTGGCGAGGAAGCATATATGGGCTTCCCCAGGCCATGAAGGTCTACACATTCAACGAAAAGCACGAGAAAGAATATGAAGACACATATGTCTGGGACAGTGTGCAGTATGACACACTTACTACACAGGCGGAGCTTGACGCCTGGGATGGCGACCGGTACTGCCTTGGATATCTGGAGTACACCTATAACGAAGACCATCTTCCAATCCAGATTGATGAGCTTGTATATGATGCGAATGAGCAAAATTACAAGACGGAGACCACACTTTATAGTTATGATACCAATGGGCAGGTTCTGTCCGAAACAAAGCCCAACGGGCAACGGGTCCGGTATGCTTATGATACCCGTTACGGCGTGAACACCCGCATTTTGTATGAGCAGGATGAAAACACCACGATTGGCATCTATAACACGCTGACCACGGACCGCAAAGCGGCTGCCGCCACCGAGGTGGAGTCCAACCGGGTCCTCCAGGCCAAGACAGAGTACACCTACGACACCTATGGAAACTGTGTCAGTCAGAAGGAGTATACCTCGGCGGACAGTTACAACGAGACTCAATTCGTGTACACGAACGGAGCCACGCTGACGGAAACCAAAACCCTCGATGTAAAAAACGCGGATGGGGCATTGGTGTCGGGCACGCCCGGCTATCCGGCCGGCGTCATCGCGCAGAAGGTTCAGTACAACGTCCGGGGCTGGCCTACCGCCGTCACGGACGCGAATGGAAACACCACCACAACCGAATATGACGGAATCGGGCGCGTGACAAAGGTGACCGCTCCCGACGGCACGAGCACGGCCTATTCTTACGATGTGGAAGGAAACACAGTCACTGTCACCGATGCTGCCGGCGGTCAGATCCGCAATTCTTACGACTACGCGGGAAATCTGGTTGAAGTGCGGGATCTGGACGCCAACAACCGCCTGACCCTCAACGAGTACGACAACTTCAACCGTCTGGTGGAATCCATCACTTATGGCGGGCAGCGGTCGGAAAACCAGGTCAAGTATTATTACTACGACTCGCTGGGCCGGCCCATTGAAAATGGCGTCAAAGACGCTTCCGGCAACATCCTCTACCGGGAAACCTGTGTCTATGACGATTTTAACGACATGAAGACCACCACCGTCGCAGGCGACTCCTCCGCGCCGGATCAGGTGACGGAAGAGTACTACGACGAGATGGGCTATCTGATTCGGACCGCCTATCAGGTGGGAGGCAGGTTCTACAGAAACGTCTACACCTACGATTATGTGGGCAACCTGATCCGCGCACGTCTGGGCTACAGCGCGGAAGGCGGCGTGAGCGAGGACACCCGGTACACCTACGACTTCAGCGGCAATGTGCTCAGCACCACCGACGCTCTGGGCAACGTCAGCTCCAAGACCTACGACTGGACCGGCAAGCAGCTGACCGGCACAGACCCGGCTGGCAGCACCACGCAATTCAGCTACGACGCGCTGGGCCGGCTGCTCAAAACCGAGAAGCCATTCGCGGTCAGCGGCGATACGACCTATGATTCGGTCACCATTTACGAGTACGATCCCAACGGCAACGTAATCACCCAGAAGGTAAGCAGCAACGTGCCGGGGGAAACTGCGGCCTATCGGACGACCAAGTATGAATACGACTCCATGGGCAGGCTGAGCACGGCGATCCTGTACGCGCCGGAAACCCGGTATACCCAGTATTACTATGACGCCCTGGGCAACGTGCTCCGGACCTACACCGGCCTCCACTCCAGGCTGACCATCAGCGGTCTGGATCAGGTCAGCGGCTCGGATACCGATTATGCTGTGACCTCCTACACCTATGACAGCCGCTCCAACCTGATCAAGATGACGGACGCCCTCGGCCAGGAAGAAACCTACACCTATAAGGCGGACGGGCTGGTGGGGACCAAGGTGGACCGCAACGGCAATACCACCGCCTACTCCTATGACGCCATGTGGCGGCCGTTAGAGGTCACCGTGACCAACGCCGACGGCGCGGTTACCGACACCATGACTTACGCCTACACCGCAAACAACCTCCTGCGCTCCCAGAGCAATGGCAGCCATACGACCACCTACACCTATGACAGCTTCGGCCATGTGGTGGAGGAACAGACCGACGGCACGACCAATGCCAGCGTTTACGACACCATGGGCAACCGGACCAAGTTGGTGATCACAGTCAATGGCGCGGTCCAGAGTGAGACCAACTACACCTATGACACGCTGGGCCGTATGACCGGCATGTCCAACGGGACCGTCACGGCCTCCTACGGCTACAACGCCAACGGAAGCCGGAGCTATGTGGAGTACGGGAACGGCAACCGGGAGGAGTACATTTACAACCTTGGAAACTGCCCGGTGTCGGTGATCAACAAGAAGGGGACGACGATCCTCTCCCGGTACGATTACACCTACGCGCTGGACGGCAACATCGTGCGGACGGAGGAATCCAACGGCACGGTGACCACCTACAGCTACGACGGCATGAATCAGCTGGTCCAGGAGACGCGGGCGGAGTTCGGCGCTGCCAGCCAGAGCCTCGCCTACGCCTACGACGATTTCGGGAACCGGAAAACCCTGACCGCTTCCGGACCGGAGAACTACACAGTGTCCTACACCTACGACCGGAACAACCGCCTGCTGGAGGACGCGAAGACGGAAGGCGGCAAGGTGGTCCGCACCTCCTACTTCTACGACCCCAACGGCAACCAGAC
>JAAWGR010000004.1 GCA_022795445.1 Oscillibacter sp.
CCCACCTGTTTCCGTCCAAGCAGACGGAGATGGCGGACAAGCTGGACTTTGAAAGGACGGGAGCATAATGTCAGCTAAGAATTTGGACAATCACAACCGTTGGAGGAACAAGACCGTGGCGTTCCGGGTGTCGCCGGAGGAGGACGAACAGCTTGAGATTGCCGTCCGCTTGTCCGAGCTAACCAAGCAGGAGTACATCACCCGGCGGCTGCTGAACCGGGACATTGTAGTGCAGGGCAATCCCAAGGTCTACAGGGCCCTGCGTGACTAGCTCGCCGCCGTTCTGCGGCGAGTCAGGGATGGGGCTGGCATGGACGGCATGAAGGATGTTTGATAGATTGATGGATTCCAAAGAGACGAAAAGGACTGTTCCGCTTCCGTCTGTTGGCGCAGACGGAAGCGGAACAGCCCAGTTCTCAAACACCTATTGCAAGTATACCAGAGGAAGGGGCTGAAAACAATCTGAGAAAAATTACCGAGAAATGCTGCGGCAAATGCAGCGTATGAGAGGCCCTGACTATCTCCCTACCGTTTCCATGAATGAGCTTTACCAGAATGTTTATCAGAGCAGATCGCCCGTCATTGATGGTCTGCTCTACCCTGGGACCTACCTCTTTGCAGGAGCGCCTTTACCGGATGTTCGGCACGGAGGGCACCAATGACCTTCTTTTTGTGATTCACGCCAAGCAGGTCGGCATCGGGCTGGTGAAACAGCTAAAGCGATTCGTGCAGGAACACCCTGATACCAAGCTGATTATCATTGACATCCTTCAGAAAATTCGGGAGGCTGGCGGGGATAAGTACAGCTATGCCAACGACTATTCGGTACATGGGGACGCTCCCCTTTGGCGTCGACAGAATGACAGCCACGTTGCGCAGGATTTCCTTTACCTCGTCCTCTTCTTTCAGTTGGATGTTGGCAAGGTCCGTGGCGGATACGGTATATTCCATCCTCTCGCCCCCTTATCCCGGAATGGTGAACGTCTGCCCTGGATAGATAAGGCTTGGATTTCCCCCTATCACGCCCCGGTTCGCTTCATAGATTTTGGTGTAGTCCGCGCCGCTCCCGTAGAACTTCTTGGCAAGGGTCCAGAGGTTGTCCCCCTTCTTGACGGTGTAGGTCGTCCCTCCGCCCCACCGCTTCCCCTGGTCGCCGCCGGTGCTGGTTGCGCTGGCGCAGAGGCGGGGGCCGCGCTGTCCTTGCTGGTGTTGTGGCTCTCGCCTTTCAGGTATTCCAGCAGCTCCGCCGTCACCTCCACGGCGTACAGATCCCCGTTCGCGTCCGTGTACTCCATCTTGGTCTTGTGGTCCTTGATGGTCCAGCGGTATTTCCCGTACCCCTTCCCGCCGATTACCAGGCCCACGGCCTCGCCGTCCCCGTTGAACACAGGGATGTACAGCACCAGGTCATTGACCTTTGGCATATACGGTTTGATAACCAGCTTGTGCCTGTGGTCCACATAGTCCGGGTCCATGGCCCTGTCGCCCTCCCACTCCGTTTCAAACTCCGTCCATTGCGGCACATCGTATGGGTAGTAGTGAATCACATCCTGACTGCATCAGTAGTTCAGCACCTTCCGTATTCTGATTTGCGTGGTGTATCCACCGCCGTCCACCGTATGGACCGCCCTTGTGACGATGTATTTCCCGTCCCAGCCTCCAAAGCCTTTGAGCTGGACCGTGACCCCGGCCACCAGCCCCACGTCTCCTGGCAGGGTGAACGTGGCGGTTTTCGCCAGTTTGTTGTGCAGGCGCAGGTGCTTCTTCGCCAGCGCTTCCGCCTCTCCGGCGCTCCCCACCTTGGCCGTTATCTCCAGGCATTGGTCCCCGGAAACGTCGGCGTCCTCCGCCGTTCCCTCGATGCACTTCCCCGTGTTCGGGTCCATGTAGCGGACCCGGCACTTGGAATACTTGGTGTCCACCGAACCGGAGTGCAGCTTGTACTTGATGTACCCGCCCTTGGCTCCGTTCTCGATGGTAAGGACCGGCGCTTTCGCTTCATACTCCGCCTGGTCATACAGCACAAGTTTCCCGTCCGTGGCATTGATGGAGATACCGGCGTCCTGGCATAGCTTTATGAGAAAGTCGATGTCCGTCTGCTTGGTCTGCTCCATCCGGTCGTAGGACAGGTTTGCGCTGGCTTCATACATACACGTCATGCCGCCGCCCGCTGCGATTTCCGAGGCGATACTGGACAGCGTGTAATTTTTCCACGCCTTGGATTTCTTGGTCTACCGCAGGCTCTTGGAAAAGGCGAGGCTTGATAGAGGCATACAGGCTTTGGAAGTCATCGTCCGTGGCGTTCAGGATAGCCAGCAGTCCGTTGTAGCCCCGCATACCCGCGATAGCCATAGCGTTGTTGACCCGCTCGGCCTCGGTCATTTCATCGGAATACCCCCGCAGGTCCTTCACTGTCTCCATCAGGCCCTTCATGGACCCGTCGAAGTTTACGGCGGAGTAATCCAGTTCTCCAAATGCTTCCGCCGTCAGCGTCACGCTGCCCAGCAGGCCGTTGAAGATATTGCGCAGGGCCGTTCTAGCGCGGGACCCCTTGACGGCGTTGTTCGCCATCAGGCCCACCATCACGGCCACGTCCTCTACGCTGTATCCCAGTGCCCCCGCCACGGAGGAAGAGCTTTTGAACATCTCGCCCATGATGGAGATATTGGTGTTGGAGTTGGCCGTTGCCGCCGCTAGCACGTCCGCAAAGTGCGCGGTGTCCGCTGCTCGCAGGCCGAACGCGGATAGGTTGTCCGTCACGATGTCGGACACTTGCGCTAGGTCCTCCCCGGCTGCTGCCGCCAGATTGATAACGCCGCTCATGCCTCCCAGCATTTCTTGGGCGTCCCAGTCTGCCATTGCCATGTACTCCATAGCGTTTGCGCTCTGCTGTGTGGTAAACTTTGTTGTCGCGCCCAGCTCCTTTGCCTCCGCCGTCAGTGCCGACATTTTCGAAATGTTGGAATCCGCGATAGCTTCTACAGCTGACATTGCCTGCTCAAAGTTTCCTGCAACCTCGACGTACTCCGAATATGCGTCCGCGATTGACTTCATGGCTTCGGCAATCCCAGCGGCGGCAATGGCACCGCCCACCGCTTCGATAGCCTGCACACCTGCGTTGCCAAATTCGCCCGCGCCCTTGGAGACTCTCTTCTGCTCTTCGGTCAGCTCTTTGATTTTGGCGGTCAGCTCCGCGTCCTTGTTGGCAAGGTCGGTTGTGCTTACCCCCGCCGCGTCCAGCCGGTCCTTCATCTCCTCCAGCTTTTGCTTCTGCTTTTCAAGCGCCGCCTCGGTGTTCGTGATGCGCTATTCCAGTTTGAGCTTTTCCCGCTCCAGCGCGGTTGTAGAGCCAGTGGTTTCCCCGATTTACTTGTTGACAAGTTCATACTGCCGTTTCAGGTTTTCCAGCTTTTGCGACGTATTCTGTACCGCCGCCTGCTTCTCATAGGCTTTCACGTCCCGCTGAATAGCCTGGAGGTTTTTGATTTCCGCGCCCAGCCGTATAAATTCCTGCTGTACCTTTGTGAACGTGCCGGAAAATCCGCCGTTCAGCACAGCGTTCAGAACAAAGTCAAACGAATACTGCTTTTGCGCCACTTCATCGCCTCCCTGTTATCCGCTTCCTGGAAGATTGAAAAGCATTTTCGCCTTTTGCCCCGCAAGGTGAGTTGGAATTTTTTCGGGTGTTTTCGGCTTTTTCTTCTCGTTCAATTCATTGGTGGCCTGAATCCAGCCGCCAAACTGCCAAAGTGGTACGCCCAGCCAATCCAGCGGCGAACCGCCGTTATGCCGCGCCAGAAGGATACATTGCTTTCGGAGCCAAAGCCCTTCTACTTTCACTCCGCACGCAGCAAAAACCCCCGCGCTTTCCTCGTAATGGCCTGAAAAACGGTCAAAGGCATTTCCTTGATTGCCCACCCGTCAATGACCCGCTTGCCCTTTTCGTCCCGTTCGGTGCAGGCCCTCGCCGCCATACTCGCTAGGAAGTCCCCGGTAAATGCCGGAGATTTCATCTTTTTTACATAATCGCTTATGGCTTTCCTTGCGTCTGCTTTTCGGTAGTAAGTTCCTTTTGCCGTTCTTTCGTTATAGGCGATTTTGTATCCCCATTGCGGCCTGTTTTGAAGCCTGCTTCCAATGTAGACGGAAACAATCTTGAAATCTTTGCAAAGAACCTTCATGCTTACGCCCCCCTCTGCAATTCTTTGTTGATGCAATCGAAAATAAAGTTTTCCATTGCGAAACGGTGATCAGAATCCATGTTGCCGATATATCGGCTCACTTCCGCTTCCAGCCGGGCCGCGTCTATATCAGCGGCGTAATAGTTTTTATGAGAGGTACTTAGCAATGGTTGTCCGTGCAATTTGCTTTTCAAAGCTGGCAAGTTTAACCTTTTTCACGGTAGAACCCTCCTTCAAGGTATAAAAAAATTAGCTTGCTGGTCGTAAGCTAACTGCTTCTTGCTCCCTGCAAACTAATAGTAACGGCTGCATAGTCTCATGTTTTAGTGAGATTTTCTTGCTTTTTCATGTAATCTATGCTATAATATATTGCAAAAATGTAAATCGGAGGAACTGCAATGCCTGTTTCCTATGATAAACTTTGGAAAATCCTGATCGATCGAAAAATGACCCGCACAAACCTGAAAGATGCTTCCGGAATCAGCTTTAACATCCTCGCTAAAATGGGGAAAAACGAATTCGTTTCCATGGAAAGCCTTTACAAAGTTTGTGCGGCGCTTAATTGTAATGTTAATGATATCTTAGACTTCTTGCCAGAAAGCGAGGGTACAGCAAATGACATCTGAAACGTTAAACGCCCTCAAATCACAAGTTGCCAGCTTGGTGCAGGTTTATCGCAGCCAGTTCCACCAATTCCAACAGGCATCTTACAACGAAACTCAGGTACGCGTCGACTTTGTAAACCGCTTTTTCTGCCTCCTTGGCTGGGATGTTGACAACGAGCAAGGTCTTCCGCAGCACTTGCGTGAGGTAACCCACGAGGCTACCGTCATTGTAAAAGAAAATGGAGTGGATCGCAGCAAAAAACCAGATTATTCCTTTCGGGTCGGTACAGAACCCCTCTTTTACGTGGAAACAAAAAAGCCGGCGGTTAACATCACCGTTGACACTGCGCCCGCGTTTCAGCTGCGCCGGTATGGATGGAGTGGCAATCGGAAGATTTCCGTATTAACAAACTTTACTGACTTCTACATTTATGACTGCACAATCCGGCCAGTCGAAAACGATGACGTTGGCATTGCTATGATTGCTCATTACCACTTTACAGAATATGTGGACAAATGGGAAGAAATTTATGCGATGCTGTCCAAGGAATCGGTTTTGAATGGCAATTTTGATCGCCAATTCAGAACAATCAAAGACGCTTTTCGCCGGGAACCCTTCGACCAATACTTTTTAGAGCAAATTCGGGCTTGGCGCAATCTGCTGGGGGAAGATATCCTCCTCCACCATCCTGACGTTGACCCCGAGACATTAAATATCTTCGTCCAGCGTATTCTGAACCGAACTATTTTTCTCCGTATTTGTGAGGACCGCTGTTTTGAAAAGTATGAAACCCTGCGGAAGATCACCACCTATCAAGCGTTAAAAGCATTGTTCGCAGCCTCCGATCAAAAATACGGTTCCGGCCTGTTTGTACTGCTGGGCGAGGACAGTCTTACCGTATCCGATTCGGTTATCGTATCAATCTTCCAAAGTTTATACTATCCAAACAACTCCTATGAATTCAGTGTGATCGACCCATACATTATTGGGCAAATTTATGAGCTGTTCCTGGATGAAACCCTGGTCATTCAGGATGGATGCCGCATTGCCACAGAAGAAAAACCGGAAGTCGTCGACTCCCAGGGGGCGGTAAACACCCCAAAAAATATTACCGACATTATTGTAGAAGATACGTTACAGCCCTTATACAAGAATAAATCGCCAGAGGAAACGGCACAGTACCGAATTGGGGATATTTGCTGCGGCTCCGGTAATTTTTTGCTGTCCGCATTTGAATATATCGTCAATTTCTATATCGAATACTTTCTACAACATGATAAGGAACATGCTGTCCGCCGGGGATATATTTATCTGCTGCCCGGCAGCACAAATTATGCGCTTGCATATAGCCTCAAACGGTCCATCCTGAAAAACAATATTTTTGGCGTTGATATTGATCCGCTTGCTGTGGAAGTTTCAAAATTCAGCCTGTTGCTAAAGGTGCTTGAGAATTCGCCGCCTGAGGAAGTTGAGGCCTACCGGCTTCATTCGCATTGCAGGATCCTTCCTGACCTTGATGAAAACATCAAAAACGGCAATAGCCTTGTGGATGCTTCCTATGCACTTCTGAACCATGATGTATACAGCAATCTGCCTTTGCTGAATAAACTGAAAATGCTGGACTGGAACTCCGAATTCGATGGCGGGAAGTTCGATGCAATCATCGGAAATCCTCCTTATATCCGTGTTCAAAACATGGTACACTATTCTCGGGAGGAATACGACTTTTACAAGAGCGACCTCTCTCCTTATGTGACCGCGGAAACAGAAACTTTGGACAAATATTACCTATTTATCGAAAAAGGACTGTCCCTCTTGAATGACCATGGCGTTTTGGGATATATTGTGCCACACAAATTCATGAACATAAAATCCGGTGCACCCTTGCGGGAACTCCTTGCGAAACAGGCAAATGTGCGGAAAATTCTGCATTTCGGTACCCATCAGGTGTTTGGAGGCCGCAGCACTTACACTTGCATCTTAATCCTCTCTAAGCAGCCAAACACCAACTTTGAAATTGGATTTGTGCAAAATTGGAACCGCTTCCTCTTTGAGCATCATACGGAGTGCCGGCCCTATCCCTCCGCCTACCTTTCAGGACAGGCTTGGTCCTTTTTGCCCCAAAACCTCGTTGAGCATTTGGAACGGATTGCCTCCTCCTGCACCCCGTTGTCCAGTCTGGCGGATATTTTCGTGGGCGTACAGACAAGCGCCGATAACATTTATATCATCCGTGCGGATCGGGAAGATCGTAACTTTATCTATTCTCATGACCGTGAAAACAGGGAATTTAAAATTGAAAAGGGTATTTTGCGGAAAAGTGTTTACGATACACAGCTTACTTGCTACAAAAAAATCAAAGCAAACTGCTATATCCTCTTCCCGTATACCTACAAACCGGGAAAGAAAAATCCCGTTTTGTTCAGTTTAGAGGAAATGTCCGGAAAATTCCCGAACGCATTGGCCTATTTACAGGATTTCCGTGAAAAATTAGATTTACGCAATATGCGTAACCGCAGAGAACATGAGTGGTATGCCTTCGGACGCAGCCAGAGCATCCGGCGGTTTGTACGCGGCGAACACCTTGTATGGCCAGTACTGTCAGTGGGATCGAATTATGTCTATGACAATGAACAGGTTGTCTTCACCGGCGGCGGCAATGGCCCTTTCTATGGGCTGGAAATGAAAGCAGGCGCTGAGGAATCCATCTTCTACATCCAGGCAGTCCTAAACCACTGGCTTATGGAACTCCTCGTCAAAAACACCGCCAGCACATTCCGGGGTGATTATTATTCTCACGGAAAACAGTTCATTGCCACCCTCCCAATTTACAAAATCAACTTTGCCGACCCTGGCGAAGCCAAAATCCACCAAGAAATCGTTGAAAAAGTGCAGACTATCATGCGGCTGAATGAACAGGCGGAAATCGCCCCAAACCAATCGCAGAGAACCACCATAGAACGCTCTACCAACGCAGTGCGGAAAATGCTGAATGGGCTGGTCGACCAGCTGTATCAAGTGGAGCGGCAGGAAGACGAGGAAACCGTATGAAGCCGGTTGAGAAATACAATAAATTAAGAGGCGGATATTACACTCCGGCGGAAATCTCTGCGTTTATCGCTGAGTGGGCAATCCACCGCCCATCCGACCAAGTGCTGGAACCTAGCTGCGGAGATGGCAGTTTTCTGCGTGCAATTGCTGACAGGATTCAAATGCTGGGTGGAACAAGAGCTGCTCTCAAAAGGAACGTAATCGGCATCGAACTGGACCACGCCGAGGCACAAAAAGCAGAGCAGCATGGCACAACGGTAATCTGTGAGGATTTTTTCACTTACTATGAAAAGCAGATCGATGGAAAAGTTCAATTTGATGCCATTGTAGGCAATCCTCCCTTTATCCGATACCAGAATTTTGCAGAAGATTACCGTCAAATTGCTTTCTCCTTGATGAATCAGCATGGCTTTCACCCGAACCGCTTAACGAACATTTGGCTTCCCTTTCTCCTTCTATCCTGCAAAGCGCTGAAACCAGGGGGGCGGGTCGGTATGGTGATCCCAGCAGAGCTGTTCCAGGTAGACTACGCTGCTGAAGCACGCCAGTTTTTGAGCGATTACTTTGACAAGCTGACGCTGATTACATTTAAATATCTGGTCTTTGAGGATATTCAGCAGGAGGTCGTTTTGCTGTTCGGGGAACGGCGTTCCACAGAGCAAGGGATTCGGGTTGTGGAACTTAACGGGCTGCCGGATTTGATAAAACAGGGACAGGCCTGCTTTGAAAATACCGAGGTGAAACGACTTGACCATAGTCGCGACAAGTGGGTAAAATATTACCTTTCCAACGAAGAATTGGAACTTCTTACGCGTTTGAATGCTGACCCAAGAATCTCCAATGCCGCCGATCTTTTTGTGGTAAACGTCGGCCTTGTCAGCGGTGAAAACGCCTTTTTCATCGCAAATCAAAATACCGTTCAAGAACATCATCTGCAAGCGTGTACACTGCCGGTTATCAGCCGTTCGGAACAACTGAAGGGCATCCAGCTGACAGACGGCGATTATTTGAATTTGATTGCAGCTGGTAAAAAAGTGTTTTTTTTCTTCGCTGAAAATGTTCCCTTTGATGAGTTGTCCAAAGAACAGAAACAATATATTCAATGGGGCGAAGCACATGGATTCCATGAAAACTACAAATGTCGGATTCGTCCAAATTGGTACCATGTACCACAGACTTGGCATGGGGATGCGTTTTTGATCCGGCAGGCGCACAGGTATCCACGGATGATACTGAACCAGACAGATGCTCTTGTAACAGATACACTGCACAAAGTGCAGTTTTTAGACGGCGCACAAGGGACGCATATTGCAGCGGCATTTCTGAACACGTACACTTTTGCACTGAGCGAAACCATTGGCCGGAGTTACGGCGGCGGCGTTTTGACGTTTGAGCCAGGGGAAATCCGTAAAATGCGCATTCCGTTGAAACTGGCGGAAAAGCTGGATTTGCAGCAAATCGACGCTTGGCAGCGCAAGGGGCAGATCGACCAAATTTTAGCCTGTACCGATCAGGTTCTGCTTCGGGATGGTCTGAACCTTACCGAATATGAAATCACACTTCTGCACAAAATCTGGGACAAACTGCGGAACCGACGCATGGCCCGGAAAAATCAAAAGAACAAACGGTAACGACGCCTCCCGCTTCCACGCAAAAGAACCGCCTCTAAAAGAGGCGGTTCTTCCTTGTTTGATGGGTGGCTATCCACCGTTGTTCCACATCCCCTCCCACCAGTCTCCGGAGGTGGGGTCCTGAGGCGTCTCCGGCTCCGCGGGGGCCGGAGGGTCTACCGTCGGCAATGATGGCGGATCTGGCTCCGGTGTCACGATTGGCGGGGTCGTCGTCCCTGGATCTGGTGTACTGGGAGTCGTCGGTGTTGTGGGAGTTGTAGGTGTGGTCGGCGTTGTGGGCTGGGTCGGGTCCGCTAGGGGATTGTCTGGGTTGTTGGGATCGAACTCCGGCAAATCCGGATCATTCTCCGGGTCCACTATGCCTGTGCCTGTATGGGCAGGACAGCCTTCCTCCGCTTTGGGAATATTTCGGAGCAGATAAGCATCGTCCGACGCCGCAATACCGTAGTCCGGACGGTCATAGTCCAAATATGCCCGCTCAACCACCGATTCCTCCGGACAGTCTTCCGTTGCCAAGCAATGGCCGTCCACGCAGTAACGCACAACCGTGTGGAGGCTGCACGATTCTGATGGGGCAGAGCCTGCCGCCGCCAAGTAGGACACCACACGGCTCCCGCGGGGATCGGCGCTGCACGCGGCAGTGGCTTTCAGACCGCTGTCCTTGCAGACGGTGATCGTCTCCAAGCCCGTGGCAGGCCTCTCAAACTCTTTGTTGGGAAGATCCGCATGAATCTGCTCCATGACCTTCTTCCACATCGTAATGGCTGGGTTTGTGTAACCGGCGCTGATCTTGGCATTGAACTTATAGCCTGTCCACACTGCGGCCACATAATAAGGCGTGAAGCCCGCAAAATAACGGTCGTAATTGTCGTTCGTGGTGCCAGTCTTGCCCGCGACGTTCATGCCGCTGATGCGGGCGGCGGTACCGGTGCCGTTTTCTACCGCGTTTTGCAGCATATTCGTCATCAGGTACGCAGTGCTTTCCTTCATGGCAATGTGGCTCTCGCTCTCGTTGTCCAGGACCACTTCCTCTGTGCCGGTGGCGGTCGTCCGGGTTACACGCACGTACGTCCGGGGAGAATTGTATATGCCGTGGTTCACGAAAGTCGCATACGCCGCTGCCATCTCCATCGTATTCAGGCCCCGAGTCAGGCCGCCCATACCCAGGGATGCAAGGGACATATCCTCAGGTTCCAAGTGCAGGCCCAGATTTTCTGTCGCGAAGGCGTAGGCCGCTTCAATGCCAACCGATTGCAGCGACTGGACAGCGATGGTATTGATCGACCGCTGGAGGCCCTCCCGAACGGAAGTAAAGCCAGTGAAGGTATTCGGTGAGTTTTTCGGCCAGGGGCTGTTGTTCAACAGCTGCACTGGGTAGTTATCAAAAGCGGTGCCTGGGGTGATTGTCCCAGCGTCCAGGGCCGGGGCGTAGGCCGTCAGGGGTTTCATGGAGGAGCCCACCTGACGCCGGTCCATGGCGTAGCTCATGATGAGGTTGCCGCTTTTCTCGCCGATGTCTCCCACCGTTGCCACAACATTGCCGGTGGATGGTTCAACAATCGTAATACCGGAACGGATTTGCTGTCCGTCACGGCTGACGAGGTCCAGGTTACTGCGGTCTTCGTAGACAGATTCTGCAATTGCTTGTATGTGGGGGTCCAGCGTTGTATAAATGTGATAGCCGCTGTTATAGAGCCGCAGGCGCGCCTCCTCAATCTCAATACCATATTCGCTGGCCAGGTCGGCAGACACATCCCGGATCACCTGATCAACAAACCAGGAGTTGATCTCTATGCCGCCAGTGGCCTCCTCTACGATTTGGTCGGCAGAGGTAGAGCCATCGGAAAATTGCAGAACCTCTGCTTTTGCAGCCTCCGCCTGCGCCTGGGTGATATAGGGAAGGCCAGTCTCTGGGTTGATGATCTCCGCCATCTTGTCCAGAACCCAGCCCTGGCGGGTCTTATTGGCCTCCCGTGGGGTCGTGGTGGTGCCGTCCTCCCGGGTAATGGTAATGTTGTACATGGGGCCATACATGGAAGGGTTGTTCGTAATGGCAATGAGGCTGGCACACTCTGCCAGGTCCAGTTCGGAAACATCCTTGCCGAAATAAAATTGGGCTGCGGTCTGGACACCGTAGCAGCCTTTCCCCAGGTAAATGAAATTGAGGTAAAGCTCCAAGATATCCTCTTTACTATAATTTTTCTCGAACTCCAGCGCCCGGAAAATCTCCCGGATTTTCCGGTTGATATAGGGCTTGTTGTCCCGGGTCATATTTTTCAGCACCTGCTGGGTGATGGTAGAGCCGCCGTAGCTGCCGTCACCCATCGCCAGCTCCTTCACAGCGCCCAGCGTCCGTATCCAGTCAACGCCCTCATGCTGGAAGAAACGTTGATCCTCAATCGCAACAGCCGCCTGCCACAAGTAATCGGGAATTTGGTCGAAGTCCACCAGGATGCGGTTTTCGGTGCCATGGACGCTCTGGAACTCCACCCACTCACCGGTCTCTTTATCCTGGTAATAAATAAAGGAACTGAGGTTCATGGTGTAGTCCTCGGCGCGGACTTGCAGGGACGGCGTGAGAGATGTATTCACATATTTCAAGAAGAAATATCCCATAATGGCAGCCGTGCAGACACCGATCAGGAGCAGGGTCCATATGGTGAGGAAAAGTCCGCTAAAGATGCGGCCCATCATACGCAGCGGGGAGCTTTTCCGGCGTTTTTTATGGCGTTCAGGCTTTCCCGACGGCGGAGTCTTTCTTTCACGATCCAAAATTTAGCGCCTCCTTACGGTTTGGATTTGACTTTATCTGATGGAATATCAAGCATAAAGTCATTAGGCGATAGAAATATATTCTATTATAGCACCGCCTGTCAACATTGAAAATGTTGGTTTTTGTCGAAAAAAAGTACAGGAAATGCATGGATTTTCGAATTTTGGACAAACTAGCCCTAACCAAGAAGAACAAGATTTTATCTTTTTCATAAATTATGCTCTTGCAATCGCCTTCCGTTTCGTGTACAATAACACCAAAGCAACAAAGAGAGCGGCAAAAAGCCGCAGCTGACGCCGCAAGAGTACGGCAGTAAGGAGAACCAGCCATGAGCGAGGAATACGGCCCAACCTTCTTGACGGTCACAGATGACGACGGGAACGAGGTTGTTTTGGAATTTGTGGATGCGTTGGAGCATAACAGTCAAATGTACCAAGCCTTTTTCCCGGCGGAAACCGAGGGGGAAGAAGAAAATCCAGACAGCGGTCTTGTTATATTAAAAGTAATCCATGAGGATGGAGAAGATTTGCTGTCAACGCTGGATTCGGATGAAGAACTGGAAACCGTGTACAATTTATTTATGGAATCCCTTTTTGACGAGGAATAAATGCCCGCCGGAAACTGGATAAATTTCATTTGTTTTTTCAATGACACGCCCTGCGGGGTTCGTGATAGATCTTTTTTTAACCCACATTTCGTTATAAGGGATGCCAGATCAATGCGTGGTTCGCAGGCCTCCCGGCTGCCGTTCGCGGCTGGAAGTTGGAAGCGATAAAGCGCGTTGGAGGCAACCCACCTGTCCTATGAAGGTGCAGGTTATAACGAGGTCTACACGGCTCAGGCGGGGCGCGTTTTGTCTTTTTCAGAATATTTTCAGCTGCGGCATCTATACTTTGCCGCAGACATTTTTTCATTTCGTCACCAATTTTCCCGCAAAAAACAAAAACCATCTCATTTTCCACTTGCACATTTGCCCACTATCCGCTATAATAGGCAAGTGCGTAAAATCAAACGAGATTTGTATTTGAATATTTGAGAGGACTGAAACAACAACATGAGCGCATCAAGAGAAAAGCAAAACCGTCAGGCCCAGACCGGACAGGCCGGCCCCAAAACCGCCCGCGAGATACAACAGCGTCAGGAAGAAAAACGCAGTAACTTCCTCTATGGCCTCATCGCCGCCGCTTTTTTGGTGGTCGTTATTCTCTCCGTCATCTGGCGCAGTAACGTGATCCCCAAGATGGCCCCCGCCGCTACTATCGACGGAGAAAATTATAGCGTCGGTGAAGTCTCCTACTACTATCAGAGCGTTTACCGGAATTTCGTCAATAATTACTCCTACTTCCTCAGCTACGTCGGCCTTGATACCAGCCTCCCGCTGAAGAGCCAGGAGATTACCGAAAGCGCCGCCTCCATGCTGGGCATTGATACCAGCAGCGGAGACGAAGCCCCCGCCGAAGACGACGCTGATGATACTTCCGCTCCCGCTGAAGGTGAAACTTCTGCGGACGGCGAGGAAGAAAATGTGGACGCGGGAATTGGTATGACTTGGTTTGACTATTTCATAGATCAAGCGCTGAACAACATGGCTACCATCCAGGCCGGCCTGAAGGCTGCCGAGGCCGAAGGCTACACTTTCTCCGACAGCATCCAGGTCCAGTACGAGGAAGCCATGGAGGCCCTTCGCACTACCGCGGCAGCAAGCGGCCTATCTGTATCCCAGTACCTTACTTCCAGCTATGGAGCCGGCATCACTGAGAAAATTTATGGCGAACAGCTGCTCCGCTCTCTCCAATACAGCGATTACGCCACCACTTATACCAATAGCCTCACCTATTCCGACACAGAGCTGAGCGCTCCCTATGAAAGTGATCCCAACAGTTACGACCACGTTTCCTATGAGGTCGTCTCCTTCTCTGGCACAGCGGAAAGCACCGTTGACGAGGAAGGCAATACCATTGACCCAACCGAGGAAGAATCCGCTGCCGCTATGAGCGCCGCTCAGGAAAAGGCTGACGCCGTTTTAGCTGGTTTCCAGGAAGGCGAAAGCTTGGAGACTCTTGCCGATGAGTATGACGGCACTTACTCTCAGAACGAGAACAGCAACTATTCTGCCGGAGATGTCCTGAGCGAGTGGGTCTTTGACAGCGCCCGCACAGAAGGCGATGCTGATATCCTGACAAGCGACACAACCTTGTATGTGGTCGTCTTCCATGACCGCTTCCGCGACGAGTATGACACTGTTGATGTTCGCCACATTCTTGTCCCCTTGGGTACTGCGACTCTTACGGAGGAAGATGAGGGTTATGCCGCAGAGCAGGAGCAGCTTGCCGCGGATGCCCATGCCAAGGCTGAAGAGCTGCTGGCACAGTGGCAGTCCGGCGAGGCTACCGAAGATTCCTTCGCTTCCATGGCGCTGACGGAATCTACCGATACTGGTTCCCGCTTCAACGGCGGTTTGTATACTCGCGTGTACCAAGGCCAGATGGTGGAAACCTTTAACGATTGGTGCTTTGACGCTTCCCGCAAAGCAGGCGACACCGGCGTTGTAGATACCTCTTATGGCTCCCATGTGATGTACTATGTGGGAACAAACCTTCCCCGCTGGCAGGCGCAGGTTGCAGAAAACTTGGAATATGAGGACTACGATGAGTGGGAAACCGGCCTTACCGCCAACAGCAATATCGAGCGCCATGACTTCGGCATGAAATTCATCGACTGATTTCCCGCAATCTCCGGGGCTGGCTTCTATGCCAGCCCTTTTTTACTGCCAAATTCTTTAGGAAAGAGGGTTACATATCATGCTTACCGGTACCCTTGTTAACACTGCAACTGTCATTGCCGGTTCCTTGATTGGTATGTTTTTGGGCAATATCCTCCCAGAACGCCTCCGGGATACGGTCATGAAGGGTTTAGGGTTGTGTACGTTTTTTATCGGCATCACCGGAATGCTGGGAGGCGCAAACGCTTTAATCACCATCATTTCCATTGCAATTGGCGCAGTCATCGGCGAACTCTGTAACCTTGATAGACATTTGAACCGTTTTGCAGAACGCCTGGAAACAAAATTCCAAAAAAAAGGTGGCAATACCTCCCTGGCCGAGGGATTTGTAACGGCATCTTTGGTGTTCTGCGTCGGCGCAATGACCATTGTGGGTGCGCTGAATGACGGCCTTACTGGAAATCATGAAATATTGTTCACCAAGGCAACCCTGGATTTCGTTTCCTCCATGATCTTCGCTTCCTCCCTGGGAATCGGCGTCTTATTGGCAGGCATCTCCGTTTTTGTCCTGGAAGGCGGGATCGCGTGTCTTGCAAGCGTTGTGGCTCCGCTCCTTCAACAAAATGAGGCGATTATCCCGGAAATGACCGTTGTTGGTTCCGTCCTGATTATGGGATTGGGTCTCAATCTTCTGGGCGTCACAAAACTGAAGATCATGAACTATATCCCTTCCATTTTCCTACCAATCCTCTTATGTCAGTTTATGTGACAAAAATGTAGATAAGGAGTTGGTTCCGTGGATTCACTAGCCAGCCAGGTCCAGCGCGTCCAGCAGAAGCTGATTGCTATGCAGCGGTGTTTTCCCATGTTGATCAGTTTGGACCCGCCTGTTTCCCTGCAATGGGTCGTTTCTTTTGAGTCCGCCCATGGGATGACTCTTTCAACGGATTACGTCCAGATCATTACCCAAACTGCCGACGGTGGCTTAATGCCCTCCTTTTTGAGCCAGCGCTATTGGCGCAGCCTGCATATCCTCAACAGCTCTCGCAAAACCATGCACCTCCCCTTTCCCCTTGACGGAAGTTTTACGCAGACGGATGGAGCCTTTGACGCACAAAGCCTGCCAGGACAATGGCTGCTGATGGGCGGGCCGGATTTGGGCTGGTCCCTGATTACCACAGGTCCCTTCCAGGGCGAGGTTTGGACTCTGGGAGCCTTCGGCGCTACCCGTGCCCCTGCCTGTACGTTTTCCCAGTGGCTGGAGCTGGTTCTGGATGGAACGCTGGGCGATTATATGCAGTTTTGCCTTACCGGTATGGAAGGGCCTGTTTCCCTCTGCCAACAGTTTTTCGATCTTCTGCGGCGCGGTCCTGTCTGGACGGAAAATCCGTCGCAGAAATGCGCCCTCTGGCTGGACCGCCACCGTAAACCTCTCCCAAAGACAGCTGTTGTCGAAAGTGAACCAGTGTTTCACTATGTCGGCCCCAGCCGCGACGGCGGACAATTTGCCTATCAGCAGTTGGCTTCCGCTCTTCGGCCTCTCCCTGAAGAAAGCAGCCCAGAGCTTGCCGCTCTGCGGGCAGCACAGTCTTCCCGCCTTTGGCGCTGGGGACGACGGAAGGAAGCATGGTTGTCTTCCCAGGAGCTGCGGAACCAGCTATCTGAAAACCGTGTCCATTGGGAGGACCCAGTGGAAATGCGGCGTTTGGGTGAATTGGCCCGTGCGGTTTTGGCAAATGGTCCTGAAGCCGTGCAGGTTTCTCCGGAGGAAGCGCCCCTTCTGGCTCAAGCTGTCCGGCTGACGGAGAAAAAGTATTTCAACCAGCAAGACAGCAGCATTCGGAATTTATGTTTTTTAGAGGGCCTGACAAATCTGCGGCAGGTGGATTTTCGCCGAAACGATATTGAAGATTTGACGCCCCTGGCAGGTTTGCCGCAATTTAAGCGGTTAGGCCTTTCCTTCAATTTGATTTCTGACCTCTCCCCGTTAGCAAACTTGGAGCAGCTGTCGGCCCTCTCCCTCTCTGGCAATCGGATTACAAGCCTGGAACCGCTCCGCGGCCTGCGGAACCTGCGCGATTTGTCCTTGCGTGGAAATCCCCTGGAAGCTGGAACGCTCGCTTGCCTTCGTAAATGTAAACACTTGGGTATGCTGGATTTCGTGAATACGGGTCTTCAGGACATAAGCGATTTGGAGTTTTGCCGTGCTTGGAATTTGGATTTATATGGAAATCCGGACCTTACTGGGTTAGAGATTTTGCCAACAATGAAAAACCTCTCCTGTCTCTATCTTGATACACAGGTTGCCCAGCGGTACGATATTCCGAATATGATGCCTCGTTTTACGGAGTACGCGGAACTCGGTGGAATTAGCCTCTACATCTGGCCAGAGAAATATTATAATTAGCACACCCCCCCCTTTTTCTCGAAAAAGGGGCAAAAAGGACCTACTTTTTCTTATAAGAAAAAGTAGGCAAAAAGAATTTTTATCTAGCTTCACTAGGCAGTGTCTGTGTTATGAAAGACCATGGTTCCATCTGGAAGGGTAAAATCCTCCATGGCTGGCTCAGCCTCTTCTAATGTGGGGGCACCCATGCGGTACACAGTTTCTTCTCCTATGAGACGTTCTGCCGCAATCAGAAGACCTGTCTCCACACTTACCCAGTAACGCAGCGTACTCCCTTCCTGCTCTGCTGCCTCTACATAGATGCAGTGGATATTCAGAAGCGTGCGGTAATCCGCTGTAAGAATCTTCTCCGTTGGAAGCCCTAAAATGTCTTCGTATGTGGGCATAAACTGTTCTGCATCTGCCGAAATGCTCCCTGTTGGCGCAAAGTATACCCGATCCTCCTCATTATACCAAATGTAAGTGCCCTGCCCATCTGTGATTGTATGCCGCGTCTGGCCATTTGGCAGCGTTCGGTCTGTTCGCGTCCAATTTCCGCTGACAGTGACACTTGTTTCATAAATACCACTTCCGCCGTCCCAGATCTGCTCTACAGTTACGGTCCGGCGGTAACGCTCCGGTCGGTGCAGGCTGCTTATTGCGGCCTGCACCGTTTCTGGTGTGATCTCTACTACCATCAACATATTATCTGCAGGGGGGTTGTTTGATGCGGACTCTTCCAACTCTGCCCCCGGCGGCGGCAAGGTGATGTGGGAACTTCGCCGCAGGCTTCCGCTCAGCATCACCCCCATCACCACAATGCCTAGGATGAAAAACCCCCAAGTCACCCAGTTCAATTTCTGTTTGTCCATATACTCCTTATGCCTGATAGTCCTCCGGCTTCTCCGTCCGCAGACCATACCGCCATTCAATGGCGTCGGCTATCCTTCGGCACGCATTTCCGTCGCCATAAGGGTTGACCGCATGAGCCATGGCCTCATAGGCGCTTTGATCCCTCAGCAGACGTTCCGCCATAGTCACAATATCGTCCTGCACTACACCCGCCAGCTTTACTGTACCTGCGGCGACAGCCTCAGGGCGCTCCGTCTCCCGCCGCAGTACCAGCACCGGCTTCCCCAGTGCAGGAGCCTCTTCCTGCAAACCGCCTGAGTCTGTCAGAACCAGATAACACCGCGCCATCAAATTGTGCATCTCATCAGCGGGAAGCGGGTCAATTAAGTGTACCCGCGGCGCGCCCCGCAGGTATCGGTCTGCCGCCTCCCGTACCACCGGACTCAGATGGACAGGATAAACCAGTTCTATCTCCTCGTGGCTCTCCGCAACCTGCCGCAGGGCCAACATGATCTGCTTCATCGGTTCGCCGTAATTCTCCCGCCGGTGGCAGGTGACCAGCAACACTTTTTTCTCTGCATATGGTAGTTTATTCAGAGCCTCTGTAGAAAACCGATAATCCGGTTGTACAGTGGTTTTTAGTGCGTCGATCACAGTATTGCCTGTGATGAACAAATCCCGTACATGGCCCTCTTTAATAAGGTTTTCCCGATTCCCCATGGTAGGGCAAAAATGCATATCAGCAATATTGGATGTCAGCACGCGGTTCATTTCCTCCGGGAATGGAGAAAATTTGTCGTATGTCCGGAGCCCCGCCTCTACATGGCCCACAGCTACTTGATGGTAAAATGCTGACAAGGCTCCTGCAAAAGTGGTAGAGGTGTCGCCATGGACAAGGATCATATCCGGCTTCAAGCGCTCAATGGCCTCGTCCATCCCCAGAAGGCATTTGCTGGTGATACTGGACAGCGTTTGCCGGGGCGTCATGATATCCAGGTCATAGTCCGGCTGTACACCGAAAACTTCCAAGACGGAATCCAGCATCTGCCGGTGCTGGGCGGTGACACAGCATAGGCTCTCGATACCTGGGCGGGACGCCAGCTCCTTTACCAGCGGACACATTTTGATTGCCTCCGGCCGCGTGCCAAACACGCTCATAACTCGCAGCATTTTTATTCCCCCTTTTCCTCGGAACCGCCCGGCGCGCTCTCGCTTTCCAGTGGCTCCGCCGAATGCTCCCGCAACTCCTCAAATTCCTCTTGCAGCTCGGAACGAAGTTCCTTCGGGAATACCACCCGCGCCGCTACAAACGCAACAATGCACAGTGCTGCAAAAAACAGCATCGCCTTCTGCTCTCCTCCTGTGGTCAGCACTACCGCGGAGAGGCCCAGAATCGCGGAAATCACATATAAGGTCGCCACGGCTTGTTTTTGGTTCAACCCCATGTCGATCAGACGGTGGTGAATATGGCCCCGGTCGGCGTGCATAGGGCTTTGCCCATGAGCAATGCGGCGGATGAAAGCAAAGGTTGTATCAAAAATCGGTAAACCCAAGATCAGGAATGGAACCGCAAAGGAAATCACTGCATAAAACTTGAACAGGCCTTGGATAGACATCGTTGCCAGGATATAGCCCAAAAATGTTGCGCCGGTATCACCCATAAACATCTTGGCCGGATTCAAATTGTATGGCATAAAGCCTACACAGGCCCCTACCAGCGCCGCCATCACGATGGCCACTTGGGCCTCAGAAGCTAACAGGGCGATCACCAGCATGGTGGTTGCCGAAATCGCAGAAACGCCGTTGGCGAGACCGTCCAAACCGTCGATCAAGTTTACAGAGTTGGTAATCGCCACAATCCATAGCACCGTAAATGGGATAGACAGCATCCCCAATACCCAATAAGGATTATTGGAAAAGACATTGGGATTGGAAAACGCTTGGATGACCACACCATTCATGGCAGGGATTAGCGCCGCAATAATCTGTACCACAAATTTCAGCATGGCAGGCAGGGCCATAATATCGTCTACCACACCCAGCACCACAATCACTACAGATCCTAACAGGATACTTTGTAACTGTGCGTTTCCGCGGATGTTCACCAGCAGAAGGACGCTGACCATAAAGCCAATAAAAATCGCCAGGCCGCCCAGCCGTGGGATAGGAACCTTATGCATCCGGCGGCTGTCTTTGGGTACGTCCACCGCACCGATTTTATAGGCGAAGGTCTTCACCACCGGCGTCATCAGAAAGCTGACCATCAGCGCCGCCAACAGCGCAAGGACCACATAGCCGATCAGCTGAGTTTCGATTAACATTCTTTCGATCTCCTTAGCGGGGCAGCAACCCGACTTTTTTATACACCTTACCCAGCGTCCGGTTGGCAACATACGCAGCCCGCTCCGCACCGGAACGGTACACGCTTTCCAGGTACGCCTTATCTGCCAGAAGACGCTCCGTTTCTTCCCGGATGGGGCGCAGCAGTTCCACAACCGCTTCGCCTACAACCTTTTTAAAGTCGCCGTAGCCCTTGCCGGCAAACTCCGTCTCAATGGCTTCGAAGCTCCGGCCTGTAGCGGCGGCGTAAATCTGCATCAGGTTCGACACACCAGGTTTCTCTGCCGGGGCGTACCGGACGCACCGCTCCGTGTCGCTGTCTGTGACAGCGCGTTTAAATTTACGCATGACGTCCTCTGGTTTCTCCATCAGGAATACGCACCCCTCCGGCTGAGACTTACTCATCTTGCAGGACGGTGCGCCCAAACTCATGATCCGGGCCCCTATTTTTGCGATATAGGGTTCCGGAATCTTGAACACATTGCCGTAAATCCCGTTGAACCGCCCCGCAATATCACGGCAGATTTCTACATGCTGCCTTTGGTCATCTCCTACGGGCACAAGATCCGCCTGGTAAAGCAAAATATCCGCAGCCATCAAGGCTGGATAGGTGAAGAGCCCTGCGTTGATATTATCGGAGTTCTTCGCGGATTTATCCTTGAACTGGGTCATTCGGCTAAGCTCTCCAAACATGGTGTAGCAGTCCAGCACCCACCCCAACTGGCTGTGGGCTGGAACATGGGACTGGATAAACAATACGCACTTCTCCGGGTCCAACCCACAGGCAATATACTGAGCCAGCAGGGTCAGGGTACGCTTACGCAGCTCCGCTGGTTCCTGGCGCACCGTGATAGTATGCAAATCCGCCAAGAAAAAATAGCAGTCAAACATATCAATCATCTCCGGCCAGTGGCACAGGGGCCCTAGGTAGTTCCCCAGGTGAAGCTGCCCACTGGGCTGGATGCCGCTTAACATTCTTTTCTTCGTATTTTCCATTTTGTATACCCCAATCTTCTGCCCCGGCAAACCGGGACGCAATTAACCCTTTTATCGTAGCACAAACAATGGAAAAGTGCAATCCACAATCTTTGCTCCGTCTTGAGATTTTCTTGCAGCTGCTTCCCCTGATAATCAAAAGGGCAGTTACCCATTCCTGGATAACTGCCTGCTTATATCAATTTTAGCCGCTCCTCTAGCATACTTCTTGGATGTTTGAGAAAATAGAATGGGGCGGCTTTTTCTTACAATACATAATTTTATCAATGAAAACCAGTCCATCCAAAATCCCGGTTTTGCGCTGATTATAGTCCAACGCGTCAGTGTTTGCTTTTGCGGAATGCGAAAAAACGCTGGCCCATGTAGTTCAGCGTTGTATACAGCACCATGCCGCACAGTTTGCTTGCCCGTTCAAACCAAATCAGCGGCACCGCCGTATGCTCTGGCGGACGAATCAGCAGGCGGGCAATGCCGTAACCCAGAACGTAACAAACTACTACATTAACGGCAAATTTCCCCGCCGATTTCCAAAAATCCTCCTCACTGCGGAAAGTAAAGTAGCGGTTCAGGAAGAAACTCATAACGGCACCTGCTACATAAGCGATTGCTGTGGAAGGCCAATAACCCAGCCCCTCCAGCAAAAACATCAGCGCCATAGATAGCAAGGTGTTTCCTACGCCGACTACCAAAAACCGTACCAGGCTGCTGTTAAGAATCTGTTTCATCCGTATCCTCCAAAAGCTCCTGGATCAAAAACCGGGGCCGTGCTTTCGTCTCCAGATAGATTTTTCCCACGTATTCGCCAATCACGCCCAGAGACAACAGAATCAGCCCTCCAATAGCCCATACAGAGCATATCACGCTGGCCCAACCGATAATCGTTGCCCCCGTGGCCCAGCGATAGATGCTGTAAATCAGCATCAGGATAGAGATCAGGAAAATCAGGAACCCCAAACCTGTCACCATCCGGATGGGCCGGGTGGAAAGACTCGTAATGCCTTCCAGGGCAAATGCCAACATTTTCTTTAAGGGATACTTGCTCTCCCCTGCGAATCGTTCGCCGCGCTCATACTCCACTACGCCAGTGTTGTAGCCGATCATTGGCACAATGCCCCGCAAAAACAGGTTGACTTCCCGGAATTCCGCCAGCCCCTCCAAGGCACGGCGAGACATCAAACGGTAATCCGCGTGGTTGAACACCGTCTCTGCACCCATACAATCCATCATCCGGTAAAATGCTTCCGCAGTGAAGCGTTTAAAAAAGGTATCCTTTTTCCGCGATGACCGCACACCATATACGATGTCGCACCCCTCTGCATAACGTTCCAGCATCCCGTCCACTGCGTCGATGTCGTCCTGGAGATCCGCGTCCATGGAAACCGCTGCGTCACAACGGTCCTTGGCTGTCATTAAACCTGCCAGCAGAGCGTTTTGGTGCCCCCGGTTCCGGGAGAGATTCGCACCTAAGAACCGGGAATCTTTTTCATGCAGCTCCTGGATCAGCGCCCAAGTTTTATCCTTTGAACCATCGTTGACAAACAACACCCGGCTCTCCGGGGTAATCTTTCCCGCTGCCGTCAGAGCCGACAGCTTGTCCCCCAGACGGCGGGATGTCTCCGGCAATACAGCCTCTTCATTATAGCAGGGAACAACAATATATAATGTATCCGCCATTCTTTAACATCCTCTTTTCTCTGCCACGTTTCGGTACAAGGCAAACTGTCCAATCAAAATGAACATTGGTATCAGGGAATAATGGTATCGCGGGGCTACTTCTACCAGCATTTGGGCCAGCGTCAACCCCAGCACATACAGCGGAAGCAACAGGGCAATATTCCCCTCGCTTCGCATACACAGACACAATCCCCCTAACACTGCCAGAAGCAGAAGCAGGTAATAATAAGCATTGCAAAGGAAGGTAAACAATGCCTGATGGTTCAATACAGTCGCAGAATATCGCACACAAGCCGCGTCGCTGCCCAGGAACGTCCGCAGCTTTTGCACCATCAAACTGGGAATACGCACCTCCCCAGAGGTGATACGCGTTTTAGCTTCCGACAGCATCTGCTCTTGCGCCCACTGCGCCGTAGCACCCGGCTGGTCACTGTAGTAGTACAGCAAATCGCTGTCCGCCTGGTTCCACGTCCCGGCTGATTCCGGATTGAAACCTACCAAGATATTATATCCCGGCGTACTGGACGGTTCCTGCCCAATGCGATGGGCAAGATTCGCGTTCCAAAGCGGAGCTGTGCCAAAGTAAACCGCGAGAAGAAGCACCAGACAAGGAAACCAGCAAACGATACCCTTGCGGCCCTTCAGTCCGCCCAGGGCGAACAGCCAGATCAACAGGGCAATGATTGGAATTGCTGCAATCGGACGGCTTCCGTTGATGAACCGCAGAAGCAGGCCGCCTATAACCCCCACCGCAGCTCCCCATACCGCCGGCCAGCTCATCGCCTGGCAGGTACAGGAAAATTCCGTCATCAACAACAGGAATCCCAACAGCATCGTCGTATAATAGGGTTCGGAGAGAACCATGCTGTTATAGATGGTTTGAGAAGGGCAGAATGTCCAGAGCAGAAATGCTGAAATCCCCGCCTCCAAGTTCAGCCACCGCCAACCGAGGCGGAACAATAACACCCCTGAACAGACCGACAACAGAACATTGATCCATGGCGCCAACAACTCCCCCGAGCCGAACAGCCGCACAAACCAGCTCAGAAAGCTGGCATAGCCGAAGATATGGGGAAATAAGGCAATATATCGCCCGTTGTATATGGTTTCCCGCGCTGCAAGGGAGTTTGCACACTGCCAGAAGGTAGCATAGTCTCCAGCGGGCTCCAAACGCACCAGAACTATCCATGCGGCTTTCACAAGGGCGCAGAGCAGCACCAACAGCAATCCAGCGCGGAGCACCCCCTGCTTGGAAAGAAGTTTTGTAATGCGTGGCAGCACCAAAAACGCTAACACCCCAACTGCAACCGCGACACCTAAAGCAGCAAGATTTTTCAGTCCGGCAGTTGCCCCAAGCAGCAGACCACAGGATGTTATGCCGATGTATAGGGCCAGCATACACCGCCCCAGCAAAGCGAAAACGCCGTCAAACCTCAACGCTTATTCCCCTCCTTTATTGGTTGAATATGGCTATTATAGCCCCTTTCTCGCAGAATTGCAATGCCTACAAGCAGGTGTTCCTTTTAACTTTTATGTTGTTGAAACTGGATACTGGCGATTTAGCCGACGGCTCCTTGTCTTTCCAAACGGTCCATGCTATAATCTGAACCATACATTGGGTTTATGGGGGAATCATTATGCTTGAGAAAATGGCTGCGTTTTTTGAAAACAGGCTTACAGGTTATGATGAACACATGTTGACCGTAATTGAAGGGGCGGTAGAATTCTACAAATTCACAGCAGCACAATTACCTTCCACAGAACGCTGCGCCATCCTGGATTTAGGCTGCGGGACGGGGCTTGAGTTAGAAGAGTATTTTGCTTTGAATCCTTCCGCGAACATTACGGGAATCGATCTATCGGACGGAATGCTGTCTGCGCTTGAAAATAAATTTCCGTATCAGAAGCTGGATTTGATCTGTGGCTCTTACTTTGATGTACCATTCGGGAAGAACCGGTTTGATGCCGCGGTTTCTGTTGAATCACTTCACCACTTTCCAGCTGAGCAAAAACGGTCTCTTTATAAAAAGCTTTGTGATTCCCTGAAAGCAGGCAGCTATTTTATCCTCACAGATTATTTTGCAGAAAGTGAATCGCTTGAACGGGAATATTTCGAAAATCTTCGGCAGTTAAAATCTGAGCAAGGCATCTTCGATCACGAATTTTATCATTTTGATACGCCGCTTACTGTTGAACATGAAAGAATGGTTTTGAAATCGGCTGGTTTTTCACAGTGTGAAATATTGAAAAAATGGGGGACAACACATACGATAAAAGCAATTAAATAAAATTATAATGGATAACTACCTATTTCGCCAAGAACTATAGAATGGCCCGGCAGCAAAACTGCCGGGCTATAAGTGTTTTATAGGGATTCTTCTTCATTGGGAGGGTCTATCTCCTCCCGGCTGCCCATTTGCATCTCCTGCCATTGGGCACGGGTAATCAGCACATCCCGCGCCTTGGAACCGACATAAGGTCCAATGTAGCCCTTTTGCTCCAATTGATCGATCAGGCGGCCTGCGCGGTTATAGTGGATGC
Source organism: Oscillibacter sp. (assembly GCA_022795445.1). Taxonomy (GTDB): domain Bacteria; phylum Bacillota; class Clostridia; order Oscillospirales; family Oscillospiraceae; genus Oscillibacter. The sequence continues at coordinate 25,754 of JAAWGR010000004.1, forward strand.
GCAGCCTCCGCATCAGCATAGATACTGATGCGCTCCCTGCCTCCAAAATCACCTCTACCGCCGCATCCAACAGTTCATCGTGGGGCTCTTTATCCGATTCTGCCGCGGGACTCTTGCTGCCGCCCCCCTTCTCTTGTACAGATTCCTCAATCTTCGCAATCACTTCATCGGAATAATGGGTCTCGCCGGACTGTTTCACAAAAGCAACCACCCGGTCAATCTCCTCCGGTGAGATAAAGCAGCCCTGTACACGGGTATGGCGGCCAGCTCCCAGGGGCGCATACAACATATCGCCGCGGCCTACCAGCTTTTCCGCGCCGGTTTCATCCAGGATAATTCGGGAATCAATAGACGATGCCACCGCAAATGCAATCCGGCTGGGGATGTTACCCTTGATGACGCCGGTGATAACGTCCGTAGACGGCCGCTGGGTCGCGATGACCAGGTGAATTCCAGCGGCACGCCCCATCTGTGCTACACGGTAGATGGAATCTTCCACTTCTTTCCCAGCCACAATCATCAAGTCCGCCAGCTCGTCGATGACTACCACAATGGCAGGCATGTGCTCCATATCTTCCCGGCTGTCCGCAATACGGTTGTACTCCTCCAGTTTTTTGACGCTCAGTTCCTTGAAGGTAGAATACCGCTTGTTCATCTCATAAACCGCCCATTGCAGTGCACCGGCAGCTTTCTTTGCGTCCGTCACCACAGGGATAAGCAGATGCGGAATGCCATTGTACGGCGCCAGCTCCACCTGCTTCGGGTCTACCATGATGAAGCGCACTTCCTCTGGTGTAGACTTGTACAAAAGGCTGATGATCAGCGAGTTTGTGCAGACGGATTTGCCGGAACCCGTCGTACCTGCGATCAGCACATGGGGCAATGCATTGATGTCCCCTACAATGTTCCGCCCGCCGATGTCCCGCCCCAACGCAAATGCCGTTTGGGAGGGGTGCTCGATGAACTCCCGAGACTCGATCACATCCCGGATCAAAACCGGCGTCACCTGCTTGTTCGGCACCTCAATGCCCACCACGGAACTCTTGTCCGGAACTGGCGCAATCCGCACGCCTGCTGCGCCCAGCGCCAGGGCAATATCGTCGGACAAGTTGGTGATTTTTGACAGCTTCACACCACGGCTTAACACAAATTCATAACGTGTGATGGACGGGCCATGGATCACATCCCCAGGCGTTGCATCTACATTGAAACTTGCCAACGTTTCTGCCAGCCGCCGGGAATTGTTGCGCAGCTCTGCGCCTGCCTCAATGTGGTTCTCCCCACGGTTTTCCTTCAGCAGGGTTATGGTTGGGAATTGATAGTCACCGTCGCTGCTGGCTAGTTTCTGCCGGATTTCCGCCTCCACCTCGGCAGTCTGCTTCGCCACCTCCCGCGCAGTTTCAGCCTTGCTGCCCCGCAAACTGGCTGGCTCTGGAATGATAATCCTCGGTTCCGGTGCAGGAGCGGGTTCTGGCTCTGGAATGGGAGTAGGTTCTGGTTCCGGCTCTTGTTCTGTCACTGCTACAGGTATGGACGGTTCCGGAGTGGGCAATTCCGGAATATCGTATTCCGTTCCGTCTGTCTTCGGTGCTGGAGGCCACACAACCTCCGGCTTTGGCGCAGGAGGAAACCATGGGTCATGTTGGGGCACCGGTATCTTTGCCGCAGGCTCCGCCGGAGCTGGAATGGAAGCAGAACGCTCCGGCTTCTTCGGCGGCGGTTCCGGGATGGATGGCTCCGGCATCGGGGCAAGAAGGACTTCATCTGGTGTACGCTGCTGGTCCGATTTGTGTTTAAAGAAGCTGGTGAAGCGGCCAGGTTCCTTCTTTTGCGGCTTGGGCGGCTCCTCGCCGTCCAGGGGAATGTCGATCTGCGGCTTTGCTGCAGTGCGGCGTTTTGGAGGGTCGGTCTGCGTGACATGGATACTGGCGCGGGACGGCTCCTCCTCATCATATTCATACGGCACACGCTGACGGTGTTTCTCTGCCAGGAGGGCCAATGCAAGCCGTAGGGCAATCAGCAGCAGCACCACAAAAAGGACGGTAAACAAAATTACCGATGCCAGCTTGGAGAACACAGCTACGCAGGCGTTTGCCAGCACACCCGAGATTGCTCCGCCAGACTTCAGCGCAATACCATCGCCCCAGATGCTGCCCAGCATGGTAAAAAAGGATGGTTCATAGATTTCCTTGCAGAACGCCATATGCACCAGAGAGCCAAACAGCACTGGCAGCAGCAGTGAACAGGTGACACGAAGCTGGACGGGCCGTCCACGGTGGAACAACAGGATCATCCCAGCAATCAGCAGGGATGGGCCCGCAATCCAGTAGCCATAGCCGAAGAGGCCTTTGATCAGCTTGGCTAACCAGTCGATAAACAAAGCGTTGATGCCAAAGTAACTAACCAGGACGCACAACGTCAGCACAAATAAAACACCTGCTCCGACTTCCCGGCGGATGGGCTGCTTTTGTGGCGCTTTTCTTGCACCGCCGGATTTCGATTTTCCAGCGGCAGATTTCTTACGTGATGAGGAAGCCACGGTACGTACCTCCTGAATGTAAATGGTATAAAGTGAAACAGGGGCCGGATTATTTCTGGGTGAAAATCAAGGCCATTGTAATGATTCCAGCAAGCCAGCAGTAGTAGGCGAAGAAACCAAACTTTCCCTTGCTGGCCACAAACTTCAAAAGCCAAATGCAGGCATAACCCACAACCGCGGATACCAGCACGCCCACCAGATAAACAGGGACCTCTTCCCAAAGGATGCCAGCCTCCAGTGCATCCTTGAGGCTCAGAAGATTCGCACCCAGGATGGCCGGGATGGACATCAGGAAGGAATAGCGGACGGCAAACTTCCGGTCAAAGCCCATGAAGCAGCCCGCTGTAATGGTGGTGCCAGAGCGGGAGATGCCAGGACAGGTGGCAATCGCCTGGCCGACGCCTACAACCAGCACATCCAGCAGGGATGCAGACTTTTCCGTCTTGCGGCCCCGGCCCACATGGTCGCTGGCAAACAGCAAACAGCCTGTTACCAGCAGAGCGCCTGCTACAAAATACATATTGTCACCCAAACCAGATACGGCGTCTTTGATAGGCAGTACCGCAAAAAGCGGCAGAGTGCCGACGATAATCAGGATAATCATGCGGCGGGCCGCCGGAACCGGCGTCGGCGTTGTCCGGTGGATCAAATCGCTCACACCCATGAAAAATTCCAGGATCATATCCCGGATATCCGCCCAATAGGCGGCAAACACCGCCGCCAAGGTTCCCAAGTGCAGCAGGACATCGAAAAACTCCGGGACCTTCGATGCGTCGGAAATGTTCAGCAAATGTTCGGCAATCGCCAAATGTCCAGAACTGGAGACTGGCAGGAATTCTGTCACGCCCTGGATAATCCCCAGCAGAATGGATGAAAGCAGCGTCAACCTTCTCACGCTCCTAAAATGAATTGGTTTTGTCCAAAGACAAACCTATCTAAAAAGTATACCATAGACAAGCTGTAAATTCCAGTCATTTTCTCACTTTCCATGAAACCCCTGTGGGGAAGGCGCACAGCAGGGCAGGCTCATCCGCCCGCCCTGCTGTTCATATCTGTCCGTCCCGGCTAATAAAATCACAAATACGGCCAAATGTTTCGTCGCTCAAATCGTGTTCCACTTTACATGCATCCACTGCCGCCTGTTCCGGCGACACACCGAGAAGCTCAAATAATTTTGTAATCATCTTATGGCGCCCATAAATCCGGCTGGCAATTTCCATACCGCTCTCGTTCAGCGTAATCGTGCCGTCTCCGGCCATGGCGATATACCCACTCTCCCGCAGCTTTTTCATCGCAATGCTCACGCTGGGTTTGGAGAAGCCCAGGCGGTTTACAATGTCAATGGAACGAACCTGACCGATTTGCTCCTGTAAAATCAGGATGGATTCCAGGTAATCCTCCGCGGATTCATGAATGACCAAGGCTGCCGCCTCCTTCCGTTAAACGAGACCATCATACTAAATCTTGGGAGAAAAAGCAAGAATTTTTCATAAACATTTACAACTCTCTCACAATTCAGCGGGCATATTAAACTGGGAGACGACAAACTCCCGATTGATTTTGCAGGAGGAGCCATCATGGACAAACTGAAATTAGGCTGTGCCGTCCTGACAGCTGGGAACAGCCGCCATAACCGGGATGACCGTCCCGAGGACCAGTGCAGGATCCTCCATGCACTGGCGGCAGTTCCGGCACGTATATTCGAGTCTGTAGTTGTTGTTACACCGTATCCGGAAATTATGCGGCGGGCCAGGGATTTCCGATTTGCCGCCCTGTGCAGCGCCGGACCGGAACAGGGCGTACGGCGGGCGGTCGTTTTAGGGCTGACTGGCCTGCGGGACTGTGACGGTGTGATGTTCCTCTCTGGCGGAGGGCTTGCACCTCAACCGGAGAATGTCGCCGCACTCGCGGAAATATGGCGGAACAGTCCGCAGGAGTTTCATGAACCAGAGGAAAACGGCCCTTGGCTCTTTCCCGCCTGGTTCTACCAGGAGCTTTTACAAGCAGTGCTTTAACCAAGCGGAGGCAGCTCCCAGCCAATCGCCAAAGCCCCTTTGCGGACGGTAATGCAGACCTCCGGCTCTATAATGTGGTTGCTGACCCCAAGCGGAAAATCTGGGGTCAGCACTGCATCTTTCAAAGGGTACTGGAACCCAATTTCGTCGATCCCCTCCGCCTGGTCTCCCAAACAAAAAGCTGAAAACAGGCCCCACTCTACTTCACGGCGAATTGTAAAGGATTCGTTTTCAATGGCTGTCCAAACAAAATCGTCATCATACAAAAAGCCTCTAGCGTTGCGACGGCGGATAAACAACAGCATTTGAAGGTTTGCAAGGGTATGATCCAGTCGTTTGCCGCCAGTGCCGCCATAAATATAAATGGTATCACATCTTTGTTCCAGAGCCATCCGAACAGCCGCTAATGCGTCCGTATCATCTTTTTCCACGGGAAGTCGAACAAGCGGAACTGTGCAATCTGTTGGAAAATGCATAGAATCGAAGTCACCAACTAAAAGGTTCGGTGTAATGCCTGCTAGGAAACAAGCATGTTCTCCCGCGTCAGCGGCAATGATAATGTCGTCAGGGGCTGGATGTTCGCGGATACCATAGAAACTGCCAGCAGCAAAGATAAACGCACGTTTCATGTAAACCTCCTATGTGATGTGATTTTCTTTCGAATTTCTTTTATTATACACGGTTCTGTCAAGTCAGAACTCCCAAAAGAACCATACATCGCCGACAGCCCACCGCAGCCACAACAGCAGCGATAGACGCGCAAATTCCCTCCAACCACCGCACCAGCGGCAGCAGAAGCAGCCGCAGAGTCAAGTCAGTGTGAACTCCTCATGTACAGAAGTACCATCTGACAGCAAGCGCGGTACCTAACAGCGCTCTTTTCTCTTTGGGCCGTTCAAATCTCCCAGCTATGGAATCGCTCAAAAGAAAGCTCCGCAGGACTTTGGTGGGAAGCGGCTGAGAAAAGTTTTCCTTGACAGGAAATCTTGTTCGATGTATAATGAATATCGAACACAAGAGCTATATAGCGTCGTGATTCTTCCGGCGGCTAGGAGGTTATTTCTATGACAAATTGGACCCTCTTCTTCACTTTTACCGGCGTGGCCGTTGCTACTGCACAGCTCTTTCGTTTTATCGATTTTATCGAACGTCCGTCCAAATCCCATGTCGTTTTCCAACACAAGGCGCAGCTTTGGCCTGCGTTGAAAGAAAAATTATGGATGTTCTGGAAAAGCTGACAATCCTCACCGACGCCGCTAAATACGACGCTGCCTGCACCTCCAGCGGCGCACGGCGAAACGCTAAAAAAGGCGCCATCGGCAACACCTCCTCCGCTCCAGCAGGCTGCTGCCACTCCTTTTCCGCCGATGGGCGGTGCGTTACACTGCTGAAAGTTCTGCTAACAAATTGCTGTGTCTACGACTGCAAATACTGTGTTAACCGACGCAGCAACGACATGAAACGCACAGCTTTCACCCCGGAAGAGCTGGCTGATCTCACCATAGGATTCTACCGTCGAAATTATATCGATGGCTTGTTCCTCTCCTCCGGCGTCTTCCGCAGCCCCGATTACACTACCGAACTTATGATCCGTACTCTTTCCCTTCTGCGGGAACAGTATCGCTTTAATGGGTATATTCACGCAAAAGCTATCCCCGGCACGTCGTCAGAACTGGTCGAGCAGCTGGGGTTTCTTGCAGACAGACTGAGCGTCAATATCGAACTTCCATCCGAATCCGGACTAAAAGCCCTTGCACCAAACAAAACCAAAGAGTCGATCTTGACTCCCATGCGACAGATTCAAAACCGGAATCGGCAGAGCCGGGAAGAATTGGTCAAGTACCGTCACGCGCCGCGCTTTGCGCCCGCCGGACAAAGCACCCAGCTCATTGTTGGGGCTACCGCTGATACCGACTTCCACATCCTCCGGCTGACCCAAGGGCTGTATGACCGTTATCAGCTCAAGCGCGTGTTCTACTCCGCCTATGTACCAGTCGTGGAACACGCCCTCCTCCCTGCCAAGAATGTCAAACCGCCTTTACTGCGGGAACACCGGCTTTACCAGGCCGACTGGCTTTTGCGGTTCTATGGCTTTCGGGCGGAAGAGTTGCTGGATGAAAACAACCAGGACTTCGACACCCGTGTCGACCCTAAATGCAGCTGGGCACTGGCACATTTGGACTTCTTTCCAGTAGAACTCAATACGGCCGATTATGAGACCCTTTTGAGAATTCCTGGCGTGGGTGTCACGTCCGCTAAACGGATCTTGTCTGCCCGGCGGTACGGTTCCCTCCGGACAGAACAGCTGCGAAAGTTGGGCGTCGTCATGAAACGGGCACAATACTTCCTCACTGCCTCCGGACGCATGGCAGACGGCTTACGCTTTACACCCGACAGCCTCTTGCGGGGGCTGATCGCTGCCGAACAACCACTTTTGCCAGAACCGGAAATAGTACAGCTCTCCTTGTTTGATCAAGCAGGCGTAGGCTGACCCTTTCGCTTGGAGGTTTTTTATGGAAGTCATCTATTATTATGACAGCAGTTTCGAGGGATTCCTCTGCTGTATTTTCGACAGCTACCTATGTAAAGAAATCCCCGCCGCAATCCAATGCGGTGGGGACGCTGTGTTGTCCTTATTCAGTTCCCGTACCGTCCAGACCGACCGCAGCCACGCCGCCCGCGTCCTGCGAAAGGTTTCGCTTATCGCGCCAGAAGCCGGTACCCTCCTTTGGCACGGCTTCCTCTCCTGCCTGCCAGAGAAAGAAATGCACCTCTATCGCTTTGTGGCAAAGCTTCTGCGGGAAGGGCCTGGGTTTCTGCGCGACCGCTCCAACGAAACACTATTCCCTATCGCCAGAGCTGTGCAGCACCTGCGCGAAGAAGCACATCTGCTCAAAGGCTTTGTTCGCTTCTCCGATCTGGGCGGCGTGCTGGGCGGCGAGATCGAACCTAAAAACCGTGTCCTGCCTCTTCTTCGCAGCCACTTCTGCGCACGGTGCCATAACGAACGGTTTTTTCTCTATGACCGAACCAACAAAGAAGCGCTCTTTTATGCCAATGGAAAGGCCGTCATCCAGCCTTTGGACTATTTCCAAATGGCCCCGCCTGACGAAACCGAAGCCCGCTTTCGCATCCTCTGGAAACGCTTTTATGATACAATTGCCATCAAGGAGCGATACAACCCCCGCTGCCGTATGACCCATATGCCAAAACGTTACTGGAACACTATGACCGAGTTCCAGTGCGAGGACTATTTTAAGGCACAAACGCCTCCCGCAAACGCTGCAATCCCCGGCGCTCCAGCCGTGAGACCTGCACCTGCGACACCCCTAGAATCCGGGCTGTCTGCTCCTGCGTCAACCCCTTGAAATACCGCAGGAGCACCGTCATGCGCTCTTTTTCCGGCAGCTTGTCAATGGCTTCCCGCAGGGCGATACGCTCTACAAGACTTTCCTCCGGCGCGTCCGTGCCAAGAACGCCCTCTAGCGTCAAACCGTCCGCCGTTTCCTGCTGTAAGGATTCCGGTGCATCCGTTGCCAGGTCCGTCTGGGCAATTTCCTCCGGCGTCAGGCCTGTGGCCTCCGACAACTCCGACAAGGCTGGCTCTCGGCCTAATGTGTGGCGCAGACGCTCTCGGGCACTATACAGCATTTGTGCCTGCTCGCGGATACTGCGGCCTACCTTCAACGCCCCGTCATCTCGGAGGAAACGCCGAATCTCTCCCGCAATCTTCGGCACAGCGTAGGTCGAAAAACATGTGCCGTAATCAAAGTCAAAGCCCTGCACCGCCTTCAGAAAACCTAAACAGCCCAGTTGGTACAAATCGTCCGGCTCTACCCCCCGGCCATAGTAACGGCGTACAACACTCCAAATCAGGCCGTTGTTCTCAATCACGGCCTGTTCGCACGCATCCCGGTCCCCTTGCTGCGCCGCCCGGAGCAGCTCCAATGTGGCGCTCATTTCGGCGCTTTTATACGGGACGCCAGCTTCTTTTTCATCACAACCGTCGTCCCTCTGCCAACCGCTGAGCGAACCACCACTTTGTCCATAAAACTTTCCATGATCGTAAAGCCCATACCGCTCCGCTCCTCGCCGCCGGTGGTATACATCGGCTGCCGGGCCTTGTCAATATCCGGAATGCCCCGACCATAGTCCCTGATGGTCAGTTCTAAAACATTGTCTGGACATATCCGGATTTTTAGCTGCACCTTTCCAATATTGTCCGGATAAGCATGGACAATTGCATTCGTAACCGCCTCGCTGACTGCGGTTTTAACATCCTCCAGCTCATTGAGCGTCGGGTCCATCTGAGCGGCGAAACAGGCCGCAGCAGACCGCACAAAGCCTTCGTTCCGGCTGTGGCTGGGGAACTCCATCGCCACCTCGTTTATTGCCCTGGTTTTCATTATGTAAACCTCCTTATTTGATCGTCACTAGCCGGCTGACACCGGCTGCGTCCAGGACACGCTTGGCCTGGGGCGGGATGTTCCGCACTAGAAGGCTGCCGTCCAAAAGCTGCATTCGCTGCTGCGCCCGCAAAATCAAGGCAATACCCGAGCTGTCCATGAAGGTCACGCCTTCCATATCTAACACCAGCTTCCGCGGCAGAGCCGCGTCCAAAGCCATTTCCAGCTCCCGGAGAGCACTGCGGGCACCATGATGGTCCAATTCTCCACGGAGTTCCAGGAGCAGGTTCCGGTCTGCACTTTTTGCCAGAATTTCCATATGTCTCCCCCTCTTTTCCAGATGACGGCCTCTCTGCCAGGCTTGTCCGAGAGCGTACGCCCCGGTTTCCACTTTCTTGTATCATACCATTTTCCGCTAAGGTTTTCTGTCGAATTTTTAGCCGCTTCCTATATTTTTCACAAAAAAACCGACGCAGATTTTACTATTCTTTTTCCCTATTTGCAGTAGTTTTTATTTTTCCATTTGCAAACGATCAAAAATATGATACAATACCTTTCGCAGAATGTCGGTTTGAGGCAATTTCTTTGGGGAAAAACGGAGGTTATAATATGGAAAAAGTCAGATTGGGCCGCTCGGAACTGTTGGTTACCAAAACCGCATTTGGTGCGCTGCCTATCCAGCGTATCTCGAAAGAAGACGCGGCGCGTTTGGTTCGCCGTGCATATGAAGCAGGCATCAACTATTTTGATACCGCAAACTCATATACAGACAGTGAAGAGAAGCTGGGTTATGCATTTGAAGGTATCCGGCAAAATGTGGTGATTTCTACAAAAAGCGCCGGCACAGACCGGAAAACTGTACAGGCACATATTGAGAATAGCCTGCGGATGCTGAAGACCGATTATATCGATTTATTGCAGTTCCATAACCCAGAAAAAATGCCGGATATCAACGATCCAGAAGGGCCGTTTGCCGCTGCTCTTGCGATGAAACAGAAAGGTTATGTGCGCCACATCGGCATTACAAACCATCGTTTAAATGTAGCAAAAGAGGCCATTGCATCCGGAAATTTTGAGACATTACAGTTTCCATTTTGCTATCTTGCGACGGAAAAAGACATCGAATTAGTAGAAGCATGCAAGGCGGCAGATATGGGTTTTATCGCAATGAAGGGACTTTCCGGCGGTATTTTAAATAATGCAGCGGCATGTTATGCGTTTATGCAGAAGTACGAAAATGTGGTGCCAATTTGGGGAATCCAGCGCGAGGAAGAGTTAGAGCAATGGCTGGAACTGACAGAAAAAAAGGTAACGATGACGCCAGAGCTTCAGGCGGTGATTGACGCGGACCGGAAAGAATTGTCGGGTACATTTTGCAGAGGCTGCGGATATTGTTTACCATGTGCGGCGAACATTGATATTCCGATGTCGGCACGTATGACACCGCTGATGAATCGCTCGCCGTATGAACCATATTTGAGCGATGAGTGGTATGAGAAGATGCATCGTATTGAGAATTGTGTGCATTGCAATGCGTGCAGGAGCCGCTGTCCATATGGCTTGGATACGCCTGCACTTTTGGCAGAAATGCTGAAAGATTATGATGCATTTTACGCAGAACATCATAAGTAATTTGACCAGATAACTACACAAAGTAACTATTTAGCAAGGCTTTTTCGCTGATAAAATACAAGAGCGTATTCAGGATACTGCACCTGAATACGCTCTTTTTCCTCGGGGAGAAAATTGGACAAATCCGCCAGCTATAAAATAGCCAAATGGAACGCTCTGTACGGTCGGACTCGTCCATTGTATTATGGGATCACCTCAATTCCGAGGATTGTGGCCACCACAGCAGCTTGGGAGCTGTGAATTTTCGCGCCCCGCAGCTCTTTGCAGGTTTCCGAAAGGGTAATTTTATCGAGGATACAGTCCGATAAATCAATGCCTTTCAGCTCCGATTTGAAGAAATCAACATGCGTAAAATTCACTTTTTTAAGCTCCATTTTCAAAAAGCGGTTTTCTTGAAAAGTCGTTTCTGTAAAATCAGTTTCCTCAATTTTATTGCGCTCCCAAACGCAATTTGTAAAATTTGCATAGCGCAGAAGCGCGTTATTTATAATACTGTCTTTAAAACGGCTTCTGCGAAAATCGCTGCCGTCTCCTTTGCTGCCAGTCCATTCGGAATCCTTCCAAAAGCTCCGTTGAAACCGGCAGTTTATAAACGCGCAATCTTTAAAAATACATTCGTAAAACGCTGTTTCACTGAAATCACAGTCTGAAAAAATACACTTATCAAAATCCGCTTTCTTAAAAGTTATCTCGCTCAGATCTAAGCCCTCCACGCTCTCGCGCTCGAACCTTTTAAGCGTTAAAAAGGCTTCTTCTTTGGCTTCAGCCAGAGCGTCTCTCATGCCCGAAATGTATCTACCATCTGTCGATACGCGTCGATCAGCGCAACCGTATCCACGCCCATCGTCATGCTGTCGAATCCCTGGCTTGCCCGTCTCTTCGCTTCTTCTGCACTGTTGCAATATATAAACGCCATTTTGTGATTTTTCTTGCAGGCACTTTGCACACGTTCTAACGCACTGCACATCCGTTCACTGTCAAACTCCAGCGGGCAGCCCAGTGCAATCGACAGGTCAAACGGTCCCACAAAAATACCATCTACACCTTCCATGGCAGCGATTTCTTCAATGTGCTCCAAACAACCTACCGTCTCGCACTGCGGTATCAACAGCGTCTCCCGGTTGCACTGCGCAAAATATGCCTCCGTCCCTTGCAGCGATACTTCGTCATAACCCCAGCCGCCGTCTCTGGTGGGGCAAAAGCCGCGGTTCCCTACCGGCTGGAATTTCGCAAATTTTACCAACTTCTGCACTTGCTCCACCGTCTCAACCGCGGGGATAATCAGGCCCTTTGCACCGTAATCCAGCGCCTGCAAAACAACGCTTCTCGTAATCTCATTGATCCGGACAAGCGGTGTCAAACCCGCCGCGTCAGCTGCCGTGATGGAGGCCGAAACCACACCCGGATACGCCATGCAATGCTCTGTGTCAATCAGCACATAATCCAGCCCTGTGCGTCCTAAACATTCCACCACTTGCGCACTGTTTAACTGCGCAAATGTGCCGATTGACGGCTCGCCTTTTTCAAATTTCTCCAATAACTTATTCATCTTTCTGCACTCCTTACTTTTTCTTATTTCCTATATAAAAGCTCTTCAAAACTTCGAATATACACATCACAGAAACTCCGCATTTCCGGTTCATCTTGAGCAAAATACCGGTCATAAACACCAATCACCCGCATCCTCGCCGCCCGCGCCCCGCGGCAAGCTGACAGGCTGTCGTCAAAGATTGTGCAGTCCTCCGGGACCACACCTGCTGCCGCTGCCGCCGCCTGCCAAATTTCCGGCTGCTTCTTCTCCATTCCCAAGTCTTGGGCAAACGTCACACGGTCAAAATATTTTTCCAAATCCAAATGCTCCAGCGCTGTGTGGCAGTGCTCTGGCACACTGGAGGTTACCACTGCCAGCGTCCGGCCTTCTGCCTTGCACTGCTTCAGGTAAGCCCGTACGCCCGGCTTGACCGGCACATTGGCATAGGCATCCTTTGCCAACTCCATCCACTCCGCCATAATCTCCTCGCAGGATTCTTCCAAACGGCAAAATTCCTTTGTAAATTTTGCCGCTAATGGGAAAATCGTGTGGGAAACGCCCTCATAATAGGCATGTGTATAGGACATCCCACGGCGGGACAGGAATTCCCGGTCTACATTTTTCCATACGCCGTTTGAATCAATCAACGTCCCATCCAAATCAAAGAAATACAACGCTCAATCCTCCTCTTCCAGCCAGAAGCGCCAAGGGAAATCCTTGGCCTCCTCCGCATAATCTACGCCGATCCGCGGTCCCGTTTTGACCTGCTCTTCCGGAACCGGCGGCGTAGTCATCCCAATGTCTTCCAAACAGTCACAAACAAATAATACATCGGCCGTCAGGTCTAAGCCGTTCTCCGCCTTTGTCAACGACAAGGCGCGGCAGACCTTTCCCGGGCCATTTAGAAAATTCTTCTTCCGGTAAGGCGTCAAGGGCTTATCCCCATAACGCAGACGCTTCATGGTTCCCTCTCCCACTAACGGCGACAAGCCGCGAATCAAAACGGCAGCTGGCTCGCCTTCCGGCTCGGTGACAAAATTCAGACAGTTGTACATCCCATATATTAGATAAATGTAAGCGTAACCCGGCGGAAAGAACAGCGTGGCTGTCCGAGCTGTTTTGCGGTAATTGTATGCATGGCACGCCTTGTCGCAGCGGCCAATATAGGCCTCTGTTTCCACGATGCGGCCCGCCAGAAACTGCCCGTTCAGACGGCGAACCAGCACTTTGCCCAATAATTGGCGCGCCGCCTCCAATGTATCCTGGTTATAGAATTCCCGGGAAAGCCTTGCCATTTTCTCACCTCAGTGTTACAATATCGATTTATGCAGCGGCTTGCTTTCCGCCATAGTATAACCATCATTTTAATTCAAAAAAGAAGAGCGCAGAATCTAACCGCCGCTGTGCGGCTATTATATCATGAACGACGGTGGGACACAAGAGAAAACCCACCCAGTAAAGAGAGGAATCGATATGAAAGTAAACCGTATCCGTCAAAACGTACTGCCGCTGATTACAGCGTTGATTTGGGGTACCGCGTTCGTTGCCCAAAGCGTGGGCGCAGACTACATGGGCCCCTTCACCTTCAATGGCCTCCGAGCTGTGATCGCCTTTTTCTTCCTGCTGGCCCTATGCGCCTTGCGGCGTTCTATGCGCCGGAACGTACAAACCGAAACCGCGCCTGCCTCCCGGCGGGATTTGGCTTTGGGCGGCCTGTGCTGCGGCTCCGCGCTGGCAATTGCCAGTTTCTTTCAGCAAAAGGGAATCGAAACCACCACCTCCGGCAAAGCCGGCTTTATTACTGCGCTGTACATCGTTCTGGTACCGATTATGGGCCTTTTCCTGCACAAGCGGGTCCCCAAAACTGTGTGGGGCAGCGTTGTTTTGGCTGTGGCAGGGCTTTATTGCCTCTGCATTACAGAAAATTTCTCCATCACCAGCGGCGACTTTTACATTTTGCTCTGTGCGTTCTGCTTTGCAGTACAGATTATGGTTGTTGACCATTTCACCCAGAAAGTCGACGGCGTTGAACTTTCCTGCGCACAATTCCTGGTGATGACCGTCATCTCTATCCTTGGGATGCTGACGGAACCGTTCCCGCCGGCAGAGACTTTGAGCGCCTGGATTTGGCCGGTGCTGTACGTGGGCGTTTTTTCCAGCGGCGTGGCATATACGCTGCAAATCCTGGCGCAAAAGGATTCCGACCCGGCGGTGGTGTCCTTGCTGATGAGCATGGAATCTGTGTTTGCCACCATTGCAGGGGCCATTATTTTGGGGGACCGCATGAGTGGTAAGGAGTATTTTGGCTGTGTGCTGATGCTTGCGGCAGTGATTTTGGCACAGCTTCCAGAACCAAAGCAGAAAACTGCGCAGGATTAGAGCGTATAGGCTCTGTACATCCCCGTTGAGTGTCGAAGCAGCGACGCAGGCAGCTATGCAAGGGTGTCGCTGGACAAAAATGGATTTGTGTGTTATGATAAGGAGGTATCCTGTTTATGATTGAGGTGATTCCGTGCGAGTTGACGTTCTAGGCGTTGGCTTTGATAATTTGACCATGATGGAAGCCGTTGAACAGGGCATGGCCCTGCTGAACAGCCCTGGAGCACACTACGTCGCTACCCCAAACCCGGAAATCGTGGAACTTTGCCGGGAAAATCCGGCGGCCCGGCAGGCCGTCAACGGTGCGGACCTGGTCCTTGCCGACGGCATTGGCGTAATCAAAGGGGCCGCTATGTTGGGTACCCCCCTGCGAGACCGTGTTCCTGGTATTGAATTCGCCACTGGACTGATGGCCCGTATGGCAAAGGATCACCGCTCCCTCTACCTGTTGGGTGCAAAGCCCGGCGTTGCAGAAGCTGCCGCGAAAAACCTCAAGGAACGTTACTTCGGCTTGAAAATCGCCGGAACCCACGATGGCTACTTTCAGGATGACATCCCCGTTGTCAACGCCATCCGAGCCAGCGGCGCGGATGTAGTGTTTGTATGCCTGGGAGCGCCAAAGCAGGAACTTTGGATGGCCAAGTACGGCGCAGAAACCGGCGCGCACCTGCTCTGCGGCCTTGGCGGAAGCCTGAACGTATTCGCAGGCGTCGCAGAACGCGCCCCAAAATTCTGGCGTGACCATGGACTGGAATGGTTCTACCGCTTATGCAAAGAACCCTCCCGTTTGGGCCGTATGATGAAATTGCCGCTGTTTCTCATCCATGTGCAGCAGGAGAAAAAGAAAAATGAAGGGTAAACTCATCGTATTCGAGGGCACTGATGGCTCCGGTAAGGCCACACAGGCCAAACTGCTTTTCCAGCGCATGTTTGCACGAGGGTTGTCCTGCCGGGAAATTGATTTCCCGCGCTATGGCAACCCCTTTGCCGCCCCCGTGGAACGTTATCTGCGCGGCGCACTTGGAAACCATCCTGGTGATATAAGCGCCTATGCTTCCTCCACCTTCTTCGCTGTGGACCGCTTTGCGTCCTATAAGGAAGATTGGGGCTCGTTTTATGAGGCGGGCGGCATTGTCGTTGCAAACCGCTATACCACCTCCAATGCCGTTCATCAGGCCCCGAAACTGCCTGCGTCAGAACGGCTGGAATATTTGGATTGGCTTTTTGACCTGGAATACCACCGCTTGGGCCTGCCTGCACCGGACCTGGTGCTCTATCTGGACATGCCTTACGAGGTATCCGAAAAAATGCTCCGGCACCGGGAACAAGAGACCGGCGCTAACGCCGACATCCATGAACAGGACGGCGGATACCTCCGCCGCTGCCGGGAGGCTGCACGGGATATCGCCCTGCGGTATGGCTGGAACGTTGTGGACTGCGCCGCCGGGGATGCTCCCCGTCTACCAGACGATATCCACCGTCAGGTGGCCGCATTGGTAAAAAACACCTTGGGGTTGTCCATTTGACGACCGGAAAAACGGGACGCTTTCGCGCCCCGCTTCGTCCTGCATCTTAGCAGCAGCTGTCGTTGTTGCAGCAGCAGTTGTTATTGTTGCAGCCACAGCCGCAGCCACAACCGCAGTTACAGCCGCAGCCGCAATTGTTTCCACAACCGCAGCCGCAGTTGTTACCGCCGCCACAGCCACAGCTGCCGCCGGTTCCGCCGCAGCAGCAGCACAGCAGAATGACGATGAGAATGAGCCACATGCAGGAGCCGTCGTTGTTACCATTGTTGAACCACATAAATATGTCACCTCTTGTTTTGTTGTAACACATTCTATGCACCAGGTTCCTCGCAGGAGCCTGGCCGTTTAAAATCTACCCCGTCCTTTTTTGGGACCCCGCGAGACACAAGGAGGTTTTTGTCATGGCAGACCACAAAAACGGCGATACCGCCAGCTGGGACAAAGAACAGGTCCGCCGCGCCCAGCCGCCTCAGAAGCGGCCCCGGCGCAAGCGCCGCCACCGGTTTGCATTCGCCTTGCTGAAACTTGTACTGCACATCGTGTTCGTGCTGCTGGCATCGGCACTGCTGGCGGAGATTGGATGGCTGCTGTTCTCTGATTTCTGCTCCCTCAACAACGGCGGACAAAAGGCAACGGAAAATATTTCCGTTCAGATCACCGCAGACGACACCGTCAGCTCTATCGCAGAGAAACTGGGTGAGGCAGGGTTGGTCGATTACCCCTGGTTCTTCCGCCTTTACGCTCAGTTCTCCCACGCGGAGGAAAAAATCGGAATCGGCACCTACAACCTCAATAATGATATGGATTACCATGCCCTGATTGCCGGTATGCACAGCTCCTCTGGCAGCATGAATGAGGATACTGTACGCGTAACGATCCCCGAGGGCTACACCGTTGCCCAAACCATTTCTCTGCTGGCAAAAAACGGCGTTAATACGGAAACTGCCTTGCTGGAAGCCGCTAAGACCGCCAATTTTAATTACGACTTTATAGACAACGATTCTGAGGAGATCAGCCGGCTGGAAGGCTATCTGTTTCCCGACACCTATGACTTCTATGTCAACGAAAAACCTGCCAGCGCTCTTAACCGCTTGATCTCCAACTTCAACAGCAAAATCGACGATGAGCTCCTTACCGCTGCAGAGGCCCGAGGATATAACCTCCACAAGATTATTACCATCGCCTCTCTCATTGAAAAGGAAACCGACGGCTCTGACCAAGACCGCATTGCCTCTGTCATCTACAACCGCCTGGACGGTCCGGGCGACAAAGCCGGAACTTATGGGATGCTCCAGGTCGACGCCTCCCTCCTCTACGGCCTGCCTGACAACCATGAGGGTCCTATTACCCAGACCGACATGCAGCTGGATTCGCCCTACAATCTTTATAAAAACGCTGGGCTTCCGCCGACACCCATCGCAAACCCTGGCCTCGCGGCTATCAGCGCCGCCTTGGACCCGGAACACACCGACTACTATTATTACGCCCTCGGCAAGGATTCGCGGCACCACTTCTTCACAAACTACAACGACCATATCAACTTCGTCAACAGCAGTGAATATTATGGGAACTAAACCGGAACTGCTAGCCCCGGCGGGGGATATGGAACGCCTGCGGATGGCTGTGCTTTACGGTGCGGACGCCGTATATCTGGCGGGAGCCAGCTTTGGGATGCGGGCTTTTGCCGGAAACTTCACCACCCCAGAGGAATTGCGGGAGGCCGTTGCGTTCGCTCACGGGCACGGCGTGCGTGTTCACTGCACCGTCAACACCATGCCCCGAAACGATGAGGCCGACTACCTCCCCGCTTACCTGGAACTGCTGGAAGATATCGGCGTCGACGCCGTGATCGTGGCCGACCTGGGCGCGTTCGCTCTGGCGGGAAAACATGCGCCCCGTTTGGAACGCCATGTTTCCACCCAGGCTGGGATCACCAACTATCAGGCGGCACGGGCTTGGTACGATGCAGGCGCAAAGCGCGTTATCCTCGCCCGGGAACTGAGCTTGGAAGAAATCCGCACAATTCGGGACAAAACGCCCCCTGCCTTGCAAATCGAAGTCTTTATCCATGGGGCTATGTGCGTCAGCTATTCCGGACGATGCCTCCTCAGCAACTATATGACCGGACGGGATTCCAGCCGCGGCGCCTGCGCCCAGCCCTGCCGTTACCGTTATGCTCTGATGGAGGAAAAACGCCCAGGCGAATATTTTCCCATTGAAGAAGACGCCGACGGAAGCTATATCATGAATTCCCGCGATATGTGCATGATCGACCACCTGTCGGACCTTTTGGGGCTGGACAGCTTGAAAATTGAGGGCCGGGCTAAGTCTGCCTACTACGCCGCCATTATAACCGGCGCCTACCGCCACTGTCTGGACGCGGTAGCGGCGGGCCTGCCGCCTGACCCCGTGTGGCGGGATGAAGTCAACCATGTCAGCCACCGGCCTTATGCTACTGGATTCTTCTACGGTCAGCCAGGGCAGTATTATGCCAATTCCCGCTACATTCGGGAATGGCAGGTCGCCGCTGTTGTTACGGACTGCGACGAGGCAGGGAATGCCCTGCTATCCCTGCGGAACAAGTTCCATCAGGGAGATACCGTAGAACTGGTGGGTCCGGACCTGCGGCCCTTCGCTATTACTGTTCCGGAGATGACCGATTTGGATGGACAGCCGCTGGAAGAACCCCGAACGCCGCAGATGCTTTTTAAGATGCAGCTCCCCAAACCTGTGCCGCCGTGGACGCTGGTGCGTCGGGCAGTGGAGTTGTCCGCAAAGTAAATAGGAGTGTATGCTATGAACAGCGATGTCGTCATCGTAGGGGCTGGCCCCGCTGGTATCTTCACGGCTTTGGAGATGCTGAAAAAAGGCTGCCGGAAAAAAATTATACTGGTGGAAAAAGGACAGCGCGTAGAAAACCGTCGCTGTCCCAAGAGCCAAACCCACAAGTGCATGAACTGCAAACCCTACTGCCATATCACAACCGGCTTTTCCGGCGCAGGGGCATTCTCCGACGGCAAACTGTCCCTCAGCTATGAGGTGGGCGGCGACCTGCCGACCCTCGTCGGTCCGGAACTGGCCCAGGAGACCATCCACTACGCCGACCAGATCTACCTGGATTTCGGCGCGGATACACACATTGAGGGTCTGGAACATGAGGAAGAACGGCGGGAAATCCGCAAGCGGGCCATCCAGGCTGGGCT
This sequence comes from Oscillibacter sp., assembly GCA_022795445.1. Taxonomy (GTDB): domain Bacteria; phylum Bacillota; class Clostridia; order Oscillospirales; family Oscillospiraceae; genus Oscillibacter. The sequence goes on from JAAWGR010000004.1 coordinate 44,985, forward strand.
GAAGCTGGTGGACTGTCCTATCCGCCACATGGGCACCGAAAAAGCGCAGGGCATCTACCTTGCCATTCAGCAGCACCTGCTGGAATCCGGTGTGGAGATCCTGTTCGGCTGCGAGTGCCGGGACTTGATTTTGGAAGATCATATCTGTAAAGGCGTGCGGGTCTTCGACGGCCATCAGGAACTGGACATCTTCGCGAAGCACACCATCGTGGCTACCGGACGCCGGGGAGCGGATTGGCTGGAGAAACTTTGCAGCGAATATGGCATTGCCCATGGGCCTGGAACCGTTGACATCGGCGTACGGGTAGAGGTCCGCAATGAGGTCATGGAGACCGTTAACCGCGTGCTGTATGAGTCCAAACTGGTGGGTTATCCCAAGCCCTTTAAAAACAAAGTGCGGACGTTCTGCCAGAATCCCGGCGGCTTCGTCAGCCAGGAGAACTACGACAACGACCTCGCTGTCGTCAACGGCCACTCCTACAAAGAGGTTAAAAGCGACAACACAAACCTCTCCATCCTCTGCTCCCACAACTTCAGCACCCCCTTCAACCAGCCGATCGCTTATGCGCAGAAGGTGGGTGAACTGACGAATATGCTGGGCGCAGGGCACATCCTTGTTCAGCGTTTCGGCGACATCCTGGACGGTAAACGGACCTGGCAGAAAGAATTGGCACAGTCTAACATCCGTCCTACGCTGCCAGATGTTGTGGCGGGGGACATCACCGCCGCTATGCCCTACCGGGCTATGATCAACATCATTGGCTTCATCCAAGCCATGGATTACGTCGTTCCTGGCTTCGCCTCTTATGAGACACTGCTCTATTCCCCAGAACTCAAATTTTACTCGAACCGGGTGAAGATGGATGACGCATTCAACACCAGCCTCCAGGGACTCCACTGTCTGGGGGATTCCTCCGGATGGACACGGGGATTGATGATGTCCTCTGTGATGGGCGTCCTCATGGGGCGCAGGCTGGCGGAAGAAGTGTGACCAACAGCGGTACCAGGCAAAAATAAACTCTTTGTATAAAAGCTTGCAGTTATTGCAAAAAGAACGGTCTTGCCCGAGCAGGACCGTTCTTTTTTACAAGCACTCAGGAAATGGATGTGACATTCAACATCTCTATAACCGTCTGTCCGCTGCACTCCAGCATAATTTCCAAGTGTCCCATCAAACCCTGGGGAATGTCGAACGCGAACAAGGCAAATTTTCGGTCGTATACCGACTGTACCGCTAGTTGTTCCCGCTGATCGAACGTCTCTGTCCCAGTGGGTGTCAAGTAAACGGAGACAGCATGAACTTCTTTCTCCAAAAAATCCTGAAAAGATACAACCAGCAAGACCTGCGTATCTGGCTCGAACAAACACCAGCCGTCTCCCAAATCCGGATGCAGGGGTGTACCCTCCCCTGTGAACCAATAAACGCCAGTCACTTCAACACTTTCATCTTCCCCTTTATCCCACTTGATTGTAAGATACAAAACAATGGAACACAGCGCCGCAAGCATTAAAACCCCCAACGTGATAGCAGCGGTTTTCCAAAACAACGGCTTAACGCTTCCTCTGGTGGTTCCTTCCTCCCCTGTTGGAAACACAATATCCAGCACCTCTGCCAAGGTCTCCAACTTCTCCGGGCTGGGAACCGACGCCCCCAGCTCCCACTTCGACACCGCCTGACGGCTGACTTCCAGTTTCTCTGCCAAATCCTCCTGTGTCATGCCTAACGCCTCCCGGGCAGTTTTGATGGACTCTGCAACCTTCATGCGCCATACCTCCTTTTGATTTGATTGGTGTCAGTATAGCAGACTGCGCCGGTTGCTTCCACCAACTCCAGGCGCAACCGGACGGTTGCGCGGTATTTTTTCGACAACTGACAGATTCCCATCCTCTGTTTCGTTTTATCAGTGAACGGCCGCTCAAAAGGAGATGATTATACGGAACAAATTCTATTTTCTCGCCAGGAGGCGGAAGAACTGACCAACCGCTGGGCCGATACCATCCTGCGGGTGGGGTACACCTGGACGGGCAGTCCTCAGGATGCCCAGGACGTGTGCCAGACAGTCCTGCTCAAGCTGCTCACCCATCCGGAACACTTCCCCAACGCAGAACGGGAACGTGCCTGGGTTCTGCGGGTCACGATCAATTGCTGTAAGGATTTGAAAAAATCCGCCTGGTACCGGCGACGTGTCCCCCTAGAGGCTGCCTCCAGCCGGATGGTCTGCCTGCCAGACTTGGAAGAAAGCCCTGTGCTGACGGCAGTGCAGGCGCTGCCGGAAAAATATCGGCAGGCTGTGTACCTGCGCTACTATGAAGAATACGACGTGAACGAAATTGCCGCAGTTATGGGCTGCAAACCTTCACAGGTCAGCACCTATCTCTACCGCGGCAAAGCAAAACTGAAAAACATGCTGGGAGGTATTTATGGACAAGAATGCATATCAGAATGAATTGGATATGGTACGCTTCACCGCCGCAGGCCGTGCAGCCCTTACGGAGCAACTGATGCAGCCCCAGGCACAGCCCCGGCAGAGGATACGTCCGCGAATCGCTGTTGCGGCGGCGCTGGCAGCGGTGCTCCTGATCGGTTCAGTAGCCGCAGCCGCTGGACCCTTATGGGAACGGTACTTCGGACAGCTGGATGAATCCCAGCAAGCCATTATTGACACCCTCAGTAAGCAGCTTCCCCCTGATGAGTGCAACGGCACAGTCATGACGCCGCTGGCCGCCTTCGGCGACGAAGATTTCTACTACCTCATGCTGGAAATCCGAGCTCCTGAAGGTACGATTCTTCCAAACTATAGTAAAGATGAGGGTTATTATCAGCTTTTTAACGACGAAGGAGAAGATATGACTCTCACAGACGCCAATGGTCAGAATATCCGCGGCAACTTGGAATTCGAGTGGATGCCACGCACAGGGGAGGACAATGTGCTCACTGCTGTCATCCGCCTCTGGCCCTCGGAAAAAGCGGATTACTCGGACGGTACTGATAAAATCCTCCGCCTCCCTGGACTCTGGGTACAGTTGCCGGACAAGGAATATGTCCCTGTTCTCACCGGAAACTGGGAATTCAACATTGGTGCACATACCGGTGGCATCCAAAGACATACGCTGGACGTTTCCAATGTAACTATAGAAGATGAACTATGTGGCACAATGACGCTGGAAACCTTACAGATTTCCCCCTTGGGGATGCGCTGGCGCTATCATTGGGAAACCGCCCAAGAGGGCATTTGGCCAGGAGCGGAGATTGCAGTCGTAATGGCCGACGGTAGCGAGCTTTATCTATCCAGTATCATGGGAAGCTGTGATGAAGCAGAACAATGGAACGAGTCCTATGGCCCCTTCGAAGCTCCGATTGATCTGGACCAAGCAGCAGCTATCCGCTGGGGCGATGCGGAAATCCCCTTGAACTAAGATAAGAAAAAAACAGACGCTGTTAAAACAGCGTCTGTTTTTTATAAAATTCATTCCTGTTTTTTAGCCAATGTGAATACCACCGACAAAGTATGTAGCATAATAACCACTGGTCAGGTCACTGTAAATCACGCCGCCGCTGCGGGAAGAAGAACAGTGGATAATTTGTCCATTACCCGCATAGATACCAGCATGGGAGCACGCCTTACCGGCATTACGGGCGGGATCATTGAAGAACACCAAGTCGCCGACCTGAAGTGCGCTAGTGCTATACACACGGGTACCGATGCCGCTCTGCCACTGGCTGGTAGCGCTATGGGGCAGGGAGATGCCCAACTGCTTGTACACATACATGGTAAATCCGGAGCAGTCGAAGCCGCTGGGGGACGCGCCGCCATAGACATAACGGGTGCCCAAATACTTACGGGCGATATCCAGAACACTGCTGTTGCCGCTGCTGGCGGCGGCGGAGGTCTTGCTATTGGTCAGATCCACGAAATCACTGCGAATATAGCCGGTGCCATATGTATCCGTGCTCACGCTGTACCAGCCGTCGATCAGCCCAGTCACATCCACGAAAGTGCCTTCGCTCAGGGAACCGATAGCTGCACTTTCTGTAGAAGCGCTGTCCCGGAGGTTCACGCTCTGGCCGTTGATACGACCGTAGCTCTTGAACTCAATCGCCTGGTTCACTTCCAAGTAATCAGCGGAAACATAGCCAGCGTTGCCGTTATAAGAAATCTCATACCAACCTTCAATGGCATCGTCCAGGATGGCAACAACTACGTCCTTTTCCAGGCTTACAACGATGGAAGCATCGGTCGAAGGCTCGGAACGCATCCGCAAGCCAGCGCCAGTGGTAACACCGGTAGAGATAGCCACCTCTCCCTCCGCCGCAAAGGCGGAGACGGTGAAAAGCAGTATAGTGATGATGAAAAACACCACAAATTTCGCGGTCTTTCCCGTAGCGTGTATCATTGGAATATACATCCTTTCCATATCTTTTGTATTAGGCGCGGGGCGGGCTCATTTCTCTTTACCAGCCAGCGCCCGGTTCAGCCAGACTTCCGCAAAATCCATCGCGGCATAGAGGCTGTCTTTTTCGCCCTTCTTAACGATCCGGTCCCGAGAACGGAGCTCCGGGTCCGTCAGCTGCAATTGAATGGAAACTTTCGTTGCAAGCTCCAAGTCCTGCACTTTCTTTGTCTCCAGGACCTGCATCATGATGATATATTTCTCTGCCATCGTGCCGTAGTAAATCAGGTTGCCTGCCCGGCGAAGCGGATGGCCGCGATACACAAGGCCTTCAGTTTTACTGTTTTTAGTTCCTGCCATGAAATCCCCCCTTCCGAAGTTTGTAACCAAATTGTAACATCTTTTTTTCGTTTTGTCAACAAAATCCATTGGGCATTTTCATGGAAAAATCCCTCTTTTTTCTCCGCTCTTCACAAAACTGCACAAAAACCGACGGAAAACCACCTCTGCGCCCAATCGCGCAGAACGGTTCCCCGCCGGTTTGCTTTGGAAAAAAGATTACAAACTGTAACTTTTTTGTTACTGACCCAGATATTTCCGTACCAACACCTGTAACAATTCGTCCCGGTCGATCTTCCGGATCAGCGTCCGGGCACTGTTATGGTTGGTGATATAGGTGGGGTCTTCGGACAAGATATAGCCCACAATCTGGTTGATCGGGTTATACCCTTTTTCTTCCAAGGCCCGATAGACGGTGGAGAGAATCTGGTGGATCTCCGCATCCTTTTCCATCGCAATACTGAACTTCCTGGTGAAATCGTCCATCCGGACACCACCTGCCTTTTTCAACATTCTTGGATCTAGTATACTCGTTTTTTGCGGAACTGTAAAGGGTTAAACGTGGAATTTAACGAAAGATTTTTACTTTCACCTCATCGCAACGCTGCGCCAAGCTCGGTTTTCAGCAATTCCAGGATCCCCTTCACATCTTCGTCAGCCTCCTGGGCGGTCAGGCTCCGGTCATCGGCCCGCAGCTCCAGACTGAATGCAACGCTCTTTTTGTCCTCTGGAATGCCCTTGCCGGTGTATACGTCGAACAACTCCACATGACGCAGCAACCCCTTTGCGCCGCGGCGGATGCAGTCTTCCAGCGTCCCGGCAGGGATGCTCTTGCTGCACACCAGGGCAATATCCCGGGTCACTGCCGGGAACCGGGGCAGCGGCTGGTACTGGGGCTGAGGGCCCATGCTCTGGTACAGCGCATCGAAGCTCAGCTCTGCTGCGTACAGTGGACAATCTACATCGTAGTGCTCTGCCACCTTAGGATGGATCTGTCCCAGAACACCCAGCAGCTGCTTGCCGGAATAAACCTTTGCACAGCGGCCAGGATGGTACGAGGGATTTCCCCCCTCTGCCTCATAGCGAACTTCAGGAGTCCGCAAACCTTCCAACACAGTTTCCACAATGCCTTTGAAAGAGAAGAAATCCTCATCCTGGCCATATGCCCCCAAGGAAAGCACCTTCGGCTCATCCGCCATGCCAGAGCCGTCGTCCTTTGCAAAGTATGTCCGGCCCAACTCGTATAGCCGGACAGACTTGTTGCGATAGTGGCAGTTACGGGCCAAAATTTCCAACATCGAGGGCAGGGTCGTCGTCCGCATGATGGAGGTATCTTCTCCCAGAGGGTTCAGGATTTTCATGGAATTCCGCAGGGGAGAATCGGCGGGCAGGTTGATCTTATCATAATAAGTGGGACTGATGAAGGAGTAGGTGATGATCTCGTGGCAGCCTGCGCTGCGGCAGAGGGCGCCTAGGGTGTTTTCTGCCTTCTGCACCGGCGTCCAGCCGCCCCGGACCGTGTCGCCCCGCATGAGCGTGTCGGGAATCCGGTTGTAGCCATAGAACCGAGCTACTTCTTCCGCCAAGTCTGCCATGCCCTCCACATCGGCCCGCCAGGAGGGAACTTTCATCATGCCCCGCTCCATGGTGGTCTCAAAGCCCACCTTTTGCAGGATAGTGTACATCACGTTCTCCGACACATCCGTACCCAGCAGGGCGTTGATTTTATCAGGCTCCAGCTTGAGAATTTTGTCATTCGGAACATAATTCAGTATATCGATCATGCCCTCTACCACTTCTCCAGCGTCCATCAACTCCACAAGCTCGCAGGCACGGTTAACAGCGGGCAGTGTATTCAGGATGTCTAAGCCCTTTTCAAACTTTGCAGAGGCCTCCGTCCGCATCCCCAGCGCCAGGGCAGTCTTACGGATGCATGCACCGTCGAAGTTTGCGGACTCAAACACCACATCCACCGTATCATCCACGATCTCACTGTTCTCACCGCCCATAATACCCGCCAATCCAACGGCCCGGGTATCGTCAGCGATAACCAGCATGTTTTCTGTCAGCTTTCGGACATTACCATCCAAGGTGGTCAGCTTCTCGCCAGCATGGGCACGGCGGACAATGATTTTGCCGCCTTTCACATAACGGTAGTCGAAAGCATGCATTGGCTGGCCATATTCCAGCATCACATAGTTGGTGATATCTACAATATTATTGATCGGACGCACACCCATGTTCCGCAGACGCTCCCGCATCCATTTGGGAGAGGGCCCAATCTTCACGTTCCGCACCATCCGGGCCGTGTAGCGGGGACACAGCTCTGGGTCGGGTGTCTCCACATCCAAAAGCTCCGCGATAGACCGGGCCAAAGGATTGTCCGCATCCTCAGGACAACCCTTCACCACAGGCTGATGGAAGTAGCAGGGTTTATCAAAAGTAGCGGACACCTCACGGGCCAAGCCGATGACGCTGAGGCAGTCAGGCCGGTTGGGGGTGATCTCAAACTCAACCACATGGTCATCCGCGCCGATGATGGGGCGGATGTCGTCGCCAGGTTTGCAGTTCTCATACATGACAAAGATGCCATCGGGGATGCAATGGGGGAACTCCTGCTGCTCCGCGTGGAGATCCGCTAGGGTGCAGATGGATTGGGATTTGGTGTTGTAAGCCACCAAATCCCCCTGGTGGATATTCTGAAGGCGAACATTGTGGACGTTGCCGCTGCCTTCACCCCAGTCCAGGGCAAAGGTCCAGTGTCCGCCGCCGTTGTGTACCACCAGTTCCACCTGGGCGCAGACCACCGGCCCGAAAATTTGATGTCCCGGCTGGATATCCGCCGGAATGGAGGGGTTTTTCGGGTCAATGGGTTTATAATCGTTCAGCAGCGCAGCGGCCTCGATGGCGGCATAGGGAAAATCCCGCTCATCCAGGCCCAACTCCTTCAAAGAACAGAGCATACCGTTGGACAAAACACCCCGAAGCTTGCCTTTGGTAATCTTCTTATCACCTGGAAGGGTGGAGTTGTGCAGAGCCACGGGGACGAGATCTCCTTTGTGGATGTTCCAGGCCCCGGTGACGATCTGGACGAGTTCGTCCTGTCCCACATCGATCTGGCAGACCCACATATGGTCGCTGTCGGGGTGGCGCTCCATCTCTTTGATGCGGCCCGCAACGACGTTTTTGATCTCCGCTCCCAGGTCCTCGGTGACCTCCACTTTGGAACCGGAGATGGTCATGGCCTCAGCGAACTCCCGGTCACTCACCGGACCCACATCTACAAATTCTTGTAACCATTTTCTGCTTAGTTTCATATACAAAACTCCTCATTCTATCGAAAAGTAACCAATCAATCCCACTCAATTGCGCTGCCTTCCTCTCGGACGATGCGGCAGAGTTCTTCCTCTTGCTCCACCAAGGAGCGGATGATTGCTTCAAACCGTTTTGCCCGCGCCTCACTTTCCGGGGACAGGGACCAGTGGGCCTCATACATATCCGCTTCTGGGTCCGTGTCCATTCCAATCAGTATATCCGGGTTGTTTTTCTCCAAATAGTACCGAAGAAGCGCCTCCCAGTTGTAGCCGTTCATATAGGCTTCCGGGCAGACAGCTTCCAGCTTTTGTCCAAGGGAGAAAACCGGTCCTGCCGCTGCTTGGAGGATAAGGCCCACTTTGTTCTCATATTGGAATACCGTTACATAATCTGCCATATTTCGCTCCTTCTTTAGAACTGCTCCAAGAACCGCACATCGTTCTCAAAAATCAAGCGCATATCGCTGATCTTATACTGTCCCAGCGCCAGCCGTTCCAAGCCAAAGCCGAACGCAAAGCCGGAATACTCCTCCGGGTCCACACCGCAGTTCCGCAGCACCTTCGGGTGTACCATACCCGCGCCCAGCAGTTCAATCCAGCCCTCGCCTTTGCACGTCGGGCAGCCCGCTCCGCCGCACTTGTGGCACTGGATATCCATCTCACAGCTCGGCTCCGTGAACGGGAAGTGGTGGGGGCGAAAACGGGTCTGCGTGTTGGAACCATAGATTTCCCGGATGATCGTATTCAGCGTACCCTTCAAATCTGCCATGGTGATGCCCTTGTCCACCACCAAGCCCTCAATCTGGTGGAACATGGGGGAGTGGGTGGCATCCACCTCGTCCTTGCGGTACACCCGTCCGGGGGAGATCATACGGATGGGCACGCCATGGGTTTCCATGGCTCGAATCTGTACTGGCGAGGTCTGAGAACGCAGCAAGACAGTAGAATCCTTCGTCAAATAAAAGGTATCTGTCCAGTCCCGGGAGGGATGGTCCTCCGGCGCGTTGAGCTTTGTAAAATTGTACTCCGCCTGCTCCACTTCCGGGCCATCGAAGATTTCAAAGCCCATGCCGATAAAAATTTCTTTGATCTCATCCAGCACAGCGTACATCGGGTGCTTATGCCCCAACGGGATTTTTTTGCCCGGGACGGTCACATCCACTGTTTCCGCCTCCAACCGCGCCGCCAAAGCACGTTCCGACACAATGGCAGACTGCGCTTCAATGGCTTTCTCCACGCTGGCCCGCACCTCATTCGCCAGCTGCCCAATCACCGGCCGCAGTTCAGCGGAGAGACCGCCCATCTGCTTCAAAACGGCGGTCAGCTCGCCTTTTTTGCCCAGGTATTTGACACGCAGACTCTCCAGGTCCGCCGCACCCTGTGCGCCGCTGATCGCCTCTAAGGCGCCTTTCCGAATGATTTCCAATTGTTCTTTCATTTTATAAAAACTCCTTTTTGGATAATAAATGACACCGTTTCCATTTGGTCAATCAAACCAGGTTTCCCAATGCTCCACCTGCTCTGCCGCAAAACACATGGCAACCTGCTCCTTGGTATTTTTCTCCTCTGCAAGCTCCGGAAGTTCCTCCAAGGCAAAATATCCGCTGCCTTTTGTCTCTGTATTCGGCTGAAAGCTTCCTCCCAGCACCGTACACCGTATAAACGTCTTGCATACCTTCCAAGCGTATGGCGGCAGGTTATGCTTGTCTCGGTCTTGGATGGCGATGACAAAATCCGCCGACACATCCAGCCCCGCTTCCTCTTTCACTTCCTTGACAGCGTTCTCTTTTACCGACTTATGGACCTCCACCCAGCCGCCGGGAAGGGACCATCGGCCGTCGTTCTCCTGTACCAGAAGAATTTTACCATCTTGGAAAACAGCAGCTCGGGTGTCTACCTTAGGGGTCTGGTAGCCAGTTTCACTGCAAAACAGCTCTTTGACCTTCTCTACCGGAAATTCCGACTGGTTTGCAAGCATTTCCGCCGAAATCTCACGAATTCGCTGATAACGCTCTAAATCAAAGGGGTTTTCTGCGTAATGCAGCCCCGCTTGTGCCAGGCTTTGCAGTTCCACCGCCCATTGCAGCCACATTTCATTCCGCTCTAACCGTTCCATATCCCGCCTGCCTTTCCAAAATAAAAACCTTCCGCCCCAACAAACGCTGGGACGAAAGGCAATCCTTCCGCGGTACCACCCAAATTCGCGCCCATGTACAATCAGCGCGCACTCGCAAACCCCTCTAACGGTGGGCCACCGGCCATGTCTCCATGGCGGCTCCGGGGCGAACCAAACGGCGCACCGCAGACAAGCTTTCAGCCGGTGGCCTGTCCTCTCTTGGCGGTGTAAACCCGTTATTTTCCCGTTCATCGCTACTTTCAATCTTTATTTATAACACACCAGCCACCGGATTGCAAGAGGGAATTTGCCTTCCCAAATCCATACGTCTGTGTGTTGCGCATAGAGGCGGGCCGCAGGTTTTCATTTCGTGCAAGAAATGCCGCTGTTTTTATCGATTGATGCATAAAGCACCGTATCCGCAGTTCCAACACTGTAATGACGAAGCCAGAAGCGATATTCCGGCACCAAACCACGCAAATAATCCATAATTGCAAGCATATCGCCTATGCGGTGATATGCGGAAATCGCCAGCAGGGGCTTGTCCCGAACAATCACGCCCTTAGCGCCATGCAGCGCATCAAACTCAGCGCCTTCAATATCCATTTTGATAAAACCAACCGTCTCTTCTCCCACCGTATGATCAATCGTCGTAACTGGGATTGCCACTATATTTTCCTCTTTGCTATCCTCTTGCACAATATGGCTGCAATTATAAAGGCCAGTCCGAAACATCACTTCCCCTTCATGGTCTGACAATCCAGCTTGAATTAAGTGAAAGTTTTTAATTTTTTTGATCGATAGATTTTCCTCGCATATAGAAGCTGAAATTGGATCTGGTTCAAAGGCAAATATTTTTGAATATTCGCCTTCACACCAATCAACAAAGAGGTAAGATGTACGGCAATTCAAACAGCCGCCATCTACAAGCGCAGTGCCGCGGCGAAACAGGGACGGAAAATCAAAATATTGATAATCCTCCATATTTTCGGGTTTGAAATTAAACAAAATTTGTTCTTCAGGGAAATGATTTTCTTTCAAGATATTTGTGATTTCATCAGCGGATTCACATGCCGAAACGATGACATAGAACGCATCGGAACTTTGAAACAGGTACTCCGGCAATATTACCGGTTTTCCCATAAGTCCATTAGGAAACTCTTTCGCACGCCGTCCGCAAAAACCGTAAAATTCAACCCCCTTTTCTAAAAGACACTCAGCAATCGTTCGCCCGGTCACATTCGTTCCGTACAGCACCAACTTTTTAGGGTCTTCTTTCATTTTACGGGTAATTGAAAAAATGCTCTCTTCCATAGCATCCATCCATGTTTGCTGTTCAGATAGTGCAACGAGTTTTTTCACATTTTCCCTGGAAGCATTATAATCAAGGACAAGTCTGATTTCAAAAATTTTCCTAGAGAGATCATCTTGTAAGAGTTGATAACATTGCCTGCCTCGCTCAATATAATCATACATTTCCGCCCTTTTTTCCATCTGTTTGTCCCTCCCAAATGATTAACAAAGTTCTTTTTGTTTTGCATTGCAAAACAAAAGAAGTGTACACTTCTGAAAATTTTCGCTTTTTTAACAGAGGCTGCCTAAGATTTCTCCCAGGCAGTCTCTGTACGCTTTCTTATGCCCATTTGAAGGACACTCCTAAAACTGTGGCCTTTAAACCTCTGCCGGAGCCTCGTCCCCAGAGCTGAACGCCTTCACTGCCTTAGCAGTCTCGGCCCGCTTCTCTTCCAAGGATTCCTTCAAAATCATGTCCTTCACCTTCATGAGCCGGATCGTTGTCGCACGGTCATTCTCATCCAGCTTCATGTTGATATACCGGATTGCCTCCTGCGTGTTCGGGATCATGACATATTCCAACGCGTTGACCCGGCGGCGAGTCTTCTCGATCTCCTCCGCCATCAGCTGCGCCGACTTCTCAATCTCCGCCAGCTTCAGCATCTTCCGAAACACCTTGCCCAGCGCGTCCACAGCAGTATCCAGTTCCCCGGAGGTAGCCGCGAAACCATAGGGATAAATGTCTGAATCCGACCGCGTCTGGGTCTGGAAGTCATACACCGGCACGTTGACCGACATGATATTCTGAAAAGTCATCGTCAGTTCCACACTCTGCTTCGGATATAGCAGGGCTTGCTCCAGCGCCTCAGAACTCATCAGTGCAGAAGCAACTGTGAAAGCCCCATGGACCGTCATCAGCTCTTCCTCCACCTCGGCCCGCAGCGCACGAACCTCCCGCACCGTGTCCAGGAACTGCTTCATCAGCTCATCCCGCTTATCCTTCAGCAGCTTGTGGCCCCGCTGGGCGGTCCGCAGCTTTCCTTTTAGACGGGTGAGCTCCATTCGGGTAGGGCTTACCGTGATGTTTGCCATGGCTCACCCCTCCTTACTGTTCATCTTTTTTCGGCCAATACCGCTCAATCAGCTCCGGTTTGATACGTTTCAGCTCCGCCTTCGGCAGAATGCTCAACAGTTCCCAGCCCAGGTTGAGGGTCTCCTCAATCGACCGGTTCTCCTCATAGCCCTGATTGACATAACGGCGCTCGAACTCATCCGCGAACTTCGCATACAGTAAATCTGTCGGTGTCAAGGCCGCCTCGCCCAGGATGCTCATCAGCTCCTTGTTGTCCTTACCAGTGGAGTACGCGGCAAAGAGCTGGTTCATGGTGTCGGCATGGTCCTCGCGGGTCTTGCCCTTGCCAACGCCCTTGTCCTTCAGACGGCTCAGGCTTGGCAGAACATCTACCGGCGGATGAATGCCCTGGCGGTACAGCGCACGGCTCAGGATGATCTGGCCCTCCGTGATATAACCCGTCAGGTCAGGGATGGGGTGAGTCTTATCGTCTTCCGGCATGGTCAGAATGGGGATCATAGTGATCGAACCTTTCTTGCCCAGCTGTCGTCCGGCACGCTCGTACATCTGCGCAAGGTCCGTATACAGGTAGCCAGGGAAGCCGCGGCGGCCCGGAACTTCCTTCTTTGCAGCGGAAACTTCACGAAGGGCCTCCGCATAGTTGGTGATATCGGTCATGATAACCAGGACGTGCATATCCTTCTCAAACGCCAGGTACTCTGCGGCAGTCAGCGCCATGCGGGGCGTAGAGATACGTTCAACCGCCGGGTCATTGGCAAGGTTGGAGAACAGGACGGTACGGTCAATAGCGCCCGTGCGGCGGAACTCCTGCACGAAGAACTCGGATTCCTCGAAGGTAATACCAATCGCCGCAAAGACGACGGCGAAGTTGCCCGCGTCATCGCCCAGCACCTTTGCCTGACGGGCGATCTGCGCCGCCAGGTTGGCGTGGGGCAGGCCGGAGCCGGAGAAGATCGGCAGCTTCTGGCCACGGACCAGGGTGTTCAGGCCATCAATGGTCGAAACGCCGGTCTGGATGAATTCGTTGGGGTAGTCCCGGGCAGCAGGGTTCATCGGCAAGCCGTTGATATCCCGATACTCTTCCGCCAGAATGTCGGGGCCGCCATCGATGGGCTGACCCATACCGTTGAACACGCGGCCCAGCATGTCGCCGGACACGCCCAATTGCAGCGGGTGGCCCAGGAACCGGACTTTCGCATCCGCCAGATTAATGCCGGCTGCGGCTTCAAATAGCTGGACGACAGCTGTATCGCCATTGACTTCCAGCACCTTGCCCCGGCGGACGGAGCCGTTGCCCAGCTCTACTTCTACCAGTTCATCGTAGGTGACGTTTTCCACCATGCGGACCATCATCAGCGGGCTGACGATTTCCTCTACGGTTCTATATTCACGAATCATCAGTTCTCACCTCCCTGGGCTGCAACGTCCGCAATCTCCTGCTCCATCTCACCCTCGATCTGCTCGTAGACCTTGACGTACTCCTCTGCGGGTACGCTCTTGGCACGGCCGATCTTTTCACGGGCAGGAATGTCAAACAGCTTCATCACGTCCGCGCCCTTGGTAATGGCGCCGCGGCACAAATCCTCGTAGTGCAGAATCATCGCCAGCAGCTTGCCCTGCCGGTCATAGCTGGAATAGCCGTCGATGTCGGTAAAGGCGTTCTGCTGCAGGAAGTCCTCACGGACCATACGGGCCACTTCCAACGTCAGCTGGTCAGCGGGGGACAGAGCGTCCTTACCAACCAACTGCACAATTTCGTTCAGGCTTGCCTCGCTTTGCAGGATACTCATTGCGCGGCTCCGGTCCTGCATGAACTTCTCGCCGAAGTTCTCGTCGAACCAGGGCTTGAGGGTGTCCAAGTACAGGGAGTAGGAGTTCAGCCAGTTGATAGCTGGGAAATGGCGCTTATAGGCAAGGGAGGCGTCCAACGCCCAGAACACCTTGACAATACGCATGGTTGCCTGGGAGACCGGCTCGGACAGGTCGCCGCCCGGAGGCGACACTGCGCCCACAGCGGTCAGGCTGCCCCGGCGCTCGTCGCTGCCCAGGCATTCTACAGAACCGGCGCGCTCATAGAACTGCGCCAAGCGGGATGCCAGATAAGCAGGATAACCTTCTTCGCCGGGCATCTCTTCCAAACGGCCGGACATCTCACGCAGAGCTTCTGCCCAGCGGGAAGTGGAGTCAGCGATAACAGCCACATCATAGCCCATATCGCGGAAATACTCTGCAATCGTAATGCCGGTGTAGACAGACGCCTCACGAGCCGCAACGGGCATATCAGAGGTGTTTGCGATCAGTACGGTCCGCTTCATCAGGGACTCGCCGGTACGGGGATCCTTCAGTTCAGGGAATTCACGCAGAACGTCGGTCATCTCATTGCCGCGCTCACCGCAGCCGATATAGACCACGATATCCACATCCGACCACTTTGCCAGCTGGTGCTGCACCACCGTTTTACCGGAACCGAACGGGCCAGGGACGGCGGCTGTGCCGCCTTTGGCGATGGGGAACATCGTGTCAATGATCCGCTGGCCGGAGCAAAGCGGCTTGACAGGAGGATACTTCTTTTGATAGGGACGGCCTACACGGACAGGCCATTTCTGAGTCATCGTCAGAGGAACGTCCTTGCCATCCTCCGTTGTCAGGGTGGCGATGGTTTCTGTCACGTTATAGGAACCGCTTTTGATGTTTTTGATGGTGCCCTTCATGTTGGGAGGCACCATGATTTTATGCAGCACGACGGGGGTTTCGGGTACGGTACCGATCACGTCGCCGCCCACGACCTTGTCGCCTGCTTTTGCAGTGGCTGTGAACTCCCACTTTTTCTCATGGTCCACGGCGGAGACTTCTACGCCGCGGGTGATGTTCGCGCCGACTTTTTCCACGATCTTTTCCAGCGGGCGCTGGATGCCGTCGTAGATGCCTTCGATCATGCCCGGCCCGAGCTCCACGCTCATCGGTGCGCCGGTGGTTTCGACCACTGCACCGGGACCTAGGCCTGAGGTTTCTTCGTAAACCTGGATGGAGGCCGCATCGCCCTTCATGGTCAGGATTTCACCGATCAAACGCTGAGGGCCGACGCGCACCACGTCGGACATATTGGCGTCCGACAGGCCCGTAGCGACCACCAGCGGCCCGGAAACTTTAACTACTTTGCCGCTCAATACATAACCCTTCTTTCCGGTATATTCGCTATGCCCTGGTTTGGGGCTTTGCCCCAAACCCCAGCAGGGGCCCTGCCCCTGCACCCCGCCAGGGGCGCGACGCCCCTGGACCCCTCATTTGCGGCTTGCGCCGCTGCGGGGGATTCTGGGTTTGGCTTCTTTTACAGAATGTCTGCGCCTACTGCGCGTTCTATGGCCCGTTGGATATTGTTTTTTCCAATGCCTAGGGAACCTTGACGGCCCGGGATCAGGATGATGGCCGGCCGCAGCTCGTCCTTGTAGCGGGACAGTACGTCGTCCATACCTTGGGCTAACTGCTCGGTTAGGTAGATTACTGCACAGTCGCCCTTTGCCAGTTCCCGAATCGTCTCCTTTGCCTCCGTTATGTCGGAAACCGGATACGTATCCAGCCCCAGCGCACGAAAGCCCATGACTGATTCCCAGTCGCCTACTGCGGCGATTTGATAGGTTGTTGCCATATGCTCACCGCCTTACACATATCCGGCCCGCAGCCGGGAACGAATCACCTCGGCGGGCAGCCCCGCGCTCCGGCCCATGAGAAGAATCCGGATATTGGTATATTCCGTTTCCCGTGCGGCCAGATAGCCCAGCAGCGGCGCTTCCCCGAAAGGCACGAACTGTGCCCCTCCCAGGTAGTCGCTTACTGCATCGTCGCAGAGCTTCTCAAATTCGGTCATTGACCCACCCCGCAGCGCTTCCGCGCCAGCTTCCGCCGCCGCCTGTAAGCCTGTGGGGCCATACAGCTCCGCAAGGCCGCTGCCGCCAGACATTCCGGCCGCCAGCACCGCATCCGCGTCAATTTCACCGCCAGACAGCAACACGGTCCGCAAGAAATCTGTGCTCTTGCCCATCCGCAGCGTCCGCACTAAGGCACGGAGGTTCGTTGCGTCGATCTGGATGCGCACATAGCCTGCCAGGAAAGCACTGCCTGTGGTTTCCGCCACACCTGCCATCTCCTGATAGCACCAGCGGTCCAGCACGATATCGCTCAGCTGTGGGTCGCGGGTGGTATCCAGAGTTTCCTTGGCTTCTGCCGCTGCCGCTGCCAGACCAGCAGGCAAGTTTTCGGTCCGTCCCGTCTGCACAGCCTCTTTCAGTTCCGTTGCTGGAACCCGGCCCATGTCCATCAGCATCCGGTCAGCGCTGGTGTTCATGGCTTCGGCCTTCAGGATGGCCTTTACATTATGATAATCATACTTCAGTTTGAAAATGTCGATATACCTGGGGTCCGGCGCGCCTCCGGCAAGATCCGAAAGGGTTGCCTCCCGCGCCGCAGACAACGCCTCGTCCATAGCCTCCGGGTCTTTTGGGTTCAGCTCTGGATAGCCGCATTCTTGAAGAATCTTTACAGCCTCTTCATCGCTGCGGGCTTCCAGGATCTGTTCCATTCGTTCCCGGCTCAGCAATCCGGTCTCCATTGCCTTGATGCGGGCGGAGATGGCCAGGTAATCAGTGTCCTTGATCTTCTTAGACAAACGTGACACGCTCCCTCCTCGTCATCCCTCCGGGAACAGTTTTTTGGCCACCGCTCCCGCAGTCTCCGCTTTTTGCAGGCGGACCAGGGTATCGAAAGCACAGTTAACTTCCACATTGCCGTCCCGCAGGATGAAACCGCCTTTAATTGGCCGCGTTTCCTTGGAGAGGGTCAGTTTCTTTCCGCCGTCCTTGTTGGCTTTTTCTACAGCGGCCTTGCCAACCTTCTTCTGGTCCTTGGGGGAGAAGATAACCTCCTCTTTCCCGCTGGAGCAAGCCTCTGCCAACAGTCCGGCCAGTACATCCATGTACTTCTCTGCAGGCATGGCGCACAGCTTCTCCAGCGCCAAGGCATAAGCCTTTTCCACCATCTCCTGCTTCGCTGCGAGAGTGGCTTTCCGTGCTTCCATCTGGGCGGTGCCCGCCAGACGCTCCTCCCGCTCCGCAGCGGCCTTTTGGTTCTTTGCTGCCAGGTCGGCAGCTTCCGTGTCGGACTGGGATTTGTATTTTGCGGCAATCTTCGCGGCCTCAGCATTGGCGTCCGCTAATACACGGTCGATCTCCGCCTGGGCGTCCGCGCTGATGCGCTGGGTGATTTTATCAATTCCGTTCATGGTTGAATCCCCTTTCTTCGGGGCGATCAAGAGATGTTGATGATCATCAGCATGGAAGCCAGCAGAGACAAGATGGCGTAGAACTCCACGGTGATGCAGAGCACCATGCCTTTCGACCAGTCATCGGGCTTCTTGGCCAGGATGTTGATGGAACCGGCAGCCACGCGGCCCTGGGCAATGGCGGAGAACAAGCCGCCGAGCGCCATCGGCAGGCACGCAAACAGGTACTGCATACCCTGGGCAACAGTCATAGCGGGCAGCTCGCCGCCCAGCAGGCCCATGGAGAAGATGGCGAAGAACCAGACCACCAGGCCATACAGGCCCTGGGTACCAGGGATAACCTGAAGAATCATGACCTTACCGAACTTGCCGGGGTCCTGGCACAGAAGGCCAGTGCCCGCTTCACCGGCGATGCCGGTACCCTTGGCGGAACCAATACCGGGGAGCACTGCCGCAAGGCCTGCGCCCAGCAGAGCCAGGGCCAAGCCGCCGATGGTGCCCAGAAAAGTGACGCTTTGCTGAAGATCTACCATTTGAGTCAAGTCCATTGTTATTTCCTCCTAAAAGTTATTTACCGTTGGATGTCAACAAATTTTGTATCGATTGCCAGGGGACGGAAGGGCTTGCCGCCGTCCTCATAGAACTTGCCAAAGTATTCCAGGCATTGCAGACGCAGGTCGTGGACATAGCAGCCCAGGAGGTTCAGCGCAAAGTTCAGCGCATTGCCTGCCAGGGAGATGATCAGGAAGATCGGGAAAATGCCCGGAATCGCGCCCAAGGTGTTGAACACCTGAGCAATGACGCTGCCCGCCAGCATCAAAGCCATCAGACGGGCGTAAGACAGGATGTCGCCGAAGTAGCCAGTCACGTGGTTATACAGCGAGCCGAAAATGCCCATGATCTTGCCAAGGCCCTGCCCGGTGATCAGCGGCCCTGCCACGATCAGAACGATGCCCGCATACAGCACAAGATTCGTAATGCCTGCGGCCATCAGGCCGATGCCCACGAACACGACCCACCATGTCACTTCCTCAAAGACGGCATCCAGCACCTTCCCAGCTTTGACCTTCCGAACAAAGCTGATGGCCATGCCAGTAATGATCTGTACCAGGCCCAAGGCCATAGAGCCAACGAGGATCATGAGGGTATCATTCAGCGGCGTGAACAAAGACGGGAGCTCGAATGTGCTCTGTCCCTTAGTGAGAATACTTACCGCCTGTGTCAGGAAGTCGCCGAAGAAGCCGCCTGTGATTGCGCCCCAGATGAACGTTGAGACGCCGCACAACTGCAACAGCCCCATCATGTGTCCCATTGTTCCCTTGGGACGGTACTTTTTCGCGACGACAGTTCCTGCCAGGAACATCAGTAAACCATAACCCATATCTGCCATCATGATACCATAGAACAACACAAAGAATGGAGCCATGAGAGGGTTCGGGTCCACATTGTCATAAGACGGCAGGGAGTACATCTCCGTTACCATGTTCAATGGCTTGGTAAACCAGTTGTTTTTCAACTTCACCGGCACGTTGGGAGTATCTTCCTCTGTAGGATCGCTGGCCTCCCAAGCGCAGTCATACTGCTCCAGCAGCGTCTGTACCTGGCTAAGGTTTTCTTCCGGCGCCCAGCCCTCAAAAAAGAGGATCGTGCCGTCCGTCATCAGCCGTTCTGCGTTGGCGTGCTTGGCGTTTTCCGTGGCCAGACGGTCCACATACACCTGCAACGCTTCCTTTTCTGGCCCACAGGCGGCAATCGAGGCTTCCGTCTCCTGGCGGAGCTTCCGGTTTGCGGCCAGCTCTTGGTCCAGCGCAGCCACATTCTGGGCGGCAGTTCCTTCCAATCCCTGGAAAGCTGTCACGCTAAAGCCGTAAGGCCGCAGCAGTTCCAGTGTTTTCTCCTCATCCGCCCGGTGGCAGATCAGCAGGCAGTATTTCTGCTGCTTGTCCCCGCTGACCTCATAGAGCTCTGCCGCGGCGTCCGCGCCTGCCAGCGCATTGCTGACCGGACCGATCTCCACAGCTCCGGGGAATACCCCCTGCCGGAAGACCACATGAGCGGTCCTGTTCAGCTCCAAGGGCATATCCAAGGAAACCCAAGGTTCCAGCCCAGCCTTGCGGGACAGAAGGCGGTTTTCCTCACCCTGAAGGCGGGAAATCTCCTGCAAGGCGGCGTTGATCCGCCCGCTGACCTCCTGCGCTTTGGTCACGGTGCCATCCCCCAGAAATTCTTCCTGTTGGATGGGACGACGTTGGATGAAAAGCCCATCCTTGGCCCCAGCATAGCGCTTGAGTGCGTCCAGTGCCGTGTTGGCGGCAGCCAGCTCGCTCTTCGCCTCTGCCAAGGCGGAGGTATCCCGCCGGAGCAGAGCGGACCAGGCGGGATCTGCGAGCTTTTCGTCGGGTTCGCTGATTTCCACGCAGCCCAGCCGCAGCATCTGGTCCAGCAGCGTATCCCGACGGTTGGCCATCGCCATAACGCGGAGTTTTTTCATTTTTACAATGGCCATTTCAGTGCTTCACAACCCTTCCGACGATAAACTCTGCGGCCTCCTCCAGGTGGCGTTCCGCCGTCTTTCGCAGGTCCGCGGCAGCGGCCTCCGCGGCGCGGCCGGTTTCCGCGGCATGGGCAGCAGCTTTTTCTTCCGCCTGCCGCAGAAGGTTTTTACCCTCCTCGGCAGCATCCGCCCGTGTCCGCTGCAAGAGCGCAAGGCCGTCGCGTTCCGCGTCGGAGACGATCTGGCGCGCCTCCGCCTCGGCTGCAGCTCTGCGCTCCTGGGTTTCACGTTCGACCTGTGTGACCTTTTCGATTGCTTCTAGGGACATCCATTTTCACCTTCTCTCTTACTTCAGAAACCAAGCCGTTCCAGCCCAGCCATGCCGCTCCAGCGGATGGCTCTGCCTTCTTTTGAACAGCGAGGCTATTCCTTCTTATATTATATCCTAGCTATTCCCTCTTTGCAAGGAGTTTTTCATTTATTTCCAGTGTCCAGGCACGAATTTACCCATTTGTCAAACAGTTTTTCGGTTGGCGGCATCCGTGTTTCCGGTCCATTTTTTCAAAAAAACACGCGGATAGCGTTTCCATGTGCAAATCAAGGTATACAATCCGTAATAGTAAACCGGTTAATTCCAATTCGTAAACAATTTGCACTTCCTCCAAATGGCTCCATCCACTTTGAGATCCCAAATTTTTTCCGTGCTTTGCGCAAAT
Source organism: Oscillibacter sp. (assembly GCA_022795445.1). Classification (GTDB taxonomy): domain Bacteria; phylum Bacillota; class Clostridia; order Oscillospirales; family Oscillospiraceae; genus Oscillibacter. The sequence goes on from JAAWGR010000004.1 coordinate 66,017, forward strand.
CATATAAAACAGAGTTGACAAACCGGGGATTTTTGTTAAACTAGATAAAGTTTAAGCCTTGTCATTCCAACCTCCGCGGTGCCAGACACCGCAGTTCCTGCAATCCATTCATTCCACAGCTCATGCTTCCAGCATAGGTTGTCAATACTAGGAGGAAATTTATGGCAGTTTTATCCGCATTGGAACCCAAGAACGTATTTGCCTATTTTGAAAAGCTCTGTTCCGTTCCCCACGGCAGTGGCAACACCAAGCAAATCAGCGACCTGTGCATCAGCTTCGCCAAAGAGCTGGGCCTTGCCTGCCGGCAAGATGCCGCTAACAATGTCATTATCTGGAAGCCTGCTTCCCCTGGTTACGAAAACGCCGCCCCCGTCATTCTCCAAGGCCACATGGACATGGTTTGCGCCAAAGAGGAAGGGTGCGCCAAAGACATGGCTGCGGAGGGTCTGGACCTCCAAACCGACGGCGAGTGGGTCTGGGCAAACCAGACTTCCCTGGGCGCAGACAACTGTATCGCTGTGGCAATCGCGTTGGCCATTCTGGCGGACAACGCCCTCCCTCATCCACCGCTGGAAGCCATTTTTACAACGGAGGAAGAAACCGGCATGGACGGTGCAAAGGCGCTGGACTGCTCCGATTTGAAGGGACGGCAGTTCCTGAACCTTGACTCCGAGGGGGAAGGTGTTTTTACGGTCTCCTGCGCAGGCGGGCTGCGGGCGGATTGCACTTTGCCTGGCTCGCTGGAACCGGTGGACAGCGGTGCGGCAGGCTTCGCTGTAACAATTTCCGGTCTGAAAGGCGGCCATTCCGGCGGCGAAATCCACAAAGGCCGCGGCTCTGCAAACCAGCTTATGGTCCGGACGCTTTTCAGTGCCATGGAACGGATTCCAGGGCTGCGTCTGGCGGATATCCAGGGCGGGCAATTTGATAACGTGATCTGCACGCAAAACGAGGCAAAAGTTTCGGTCCCGTCGGAAAAAGCGGCGAAATTCACGGCATTTATCCATGAATTTAACGGTATCCTACGGAACGAATACACAGGCTGCGACGACGGTGTTACCCTTACCTGCGCCCCAGCGGCAGTAGAACAGGCGCTGCCGGAAAAAACCACTTCTGACATCCTGCATACGCTCCTGGCACTCCCCCAGGGCGTTCTGGCAATGAGTGCGGATTTCCCGGACCTGGTGCAGACTTCGCTGAATTTCGGTATGATATCCTTGGACAGCGTCGGTCTGCAATTCACCTTCTCCGTCCGCTCCAGCATGGAGTCGCAAAAAGAAATGGTTCTCCAGCGCATCCGTGCCACCGTGGAATTCGGCGGCGGAACGGTCTCCGTCCGGAGCAGCTATCCCAGCTGGCAGTTCGTACGGGATTCCGCTATGCGGGACCGGCTTGTGGCCGTCTACCACAGCCTTACCGGAAAAGAGGCCGTCGTTCAGGGTATCCATGGCGGACTGGAGTGCGGTTTGTTCGTTGAAAAAATGCCAGGCCTGGACGCAGTTTCTTTCGGACCGGAAATGCACGATATTCACTCTCCACAGGAGCGGCTTAGCGTGGCCTCCACTCATAGAACCTATGCGCTCGTTTGTGAGTTCCTGAAGCAGAGCGGCGTATAACTCCTATTAACAAACTACAGGCCATCCTTTCGGGTGGCCTGTAGTTTTGCACCTAACGGAAGATACTGGAAAAATTTAAAAGAAATTTCTCGACGAATGCGGATTTTTATGTTACAATAGCTTAACTTTATAATTAGAAAGGAAATGTTTCTATGTGGGCTGAACACAGCGTGTTTTATCAAATCTATCCCTTGGGATTCTGCGGTGCGCCGCTGGAAAATGACGGTGTCCTGACGAACCGGATCGAAAAAATCGCCGGCTGGGCCGGACATATCCAAAAACTTGGTGCGGATGCCCTCTACCTCTCCCCTATCTTTGAGAGCGACCGCCATGGCTATGATACAAGAGATTACCGAAAAATTGACTGCCGTTTGGGCAGCAACGAGGACTTCGCTAATGTCTGCAAAGTGCTCCATGACCACGGCATCCGCGTTGTGCTGGACGGCGTGTTCAACCATGTGGGCCGGGGCTTCTGGGCCTTCCAGGATGTGCAGGAGAAAAAGTGGGAATCCCCTTATAAAGATTGGTTCCACATCAATTTCGACGGCAATTCCGGCTATAACGACGGCTTTTGGTACGAGGGCTGGGAAGGCCACTTCGAACTGGTAAAGCTCAACCTCCGCAACCCCGCTGTGGTGGATTATCTGCTGGAGTGCGTGCGGTTCTGGGTGGAGGCTTTCCACATTGACGGCCTGCGGCTGGATGTGGCCTACTGCCTAGATAAAGATTTCCTCCACCGTCTCCGTCAATTTACCGACAGCCTGAAGCCGGATTTCTTCTTGGTCGGCGAAACCCTCCATGGCGACTACAACCAGTGGACTGGCGACGGCCTTCTCCACAGCTGTACCAACTACGAGTGCTATAAGGGACTGTATTCCAGCTTCAATTCCATGAACATGTTTGAAATCGTCCACAGCCTCAAGCGGCAGTTTGGCCCAGAGCCTTGGACGCTCTATAAAGGCAAGCATCTCCTGTGCTTCGTCGACAACCACGATGTTACCAGGGTTGCCAGCATCCTGCAAAATTCAAACCATCTGCCGCTGATTTACGGCTTGCTGTTCGGTATGCCGGGAATCCCCTGCCTGTACTACGGCAGTGAGTGGGGCGCCCTGGGCGAAAAGGCAAAGGGAAGCGACGACGCCCTCCGCCCCGCTTTTGCGCAGCCGGAGTGGACAGAACTGACCAGCCAAATCGCCGCCATGGCAAAGGCTCACCGGGAGAGCGAAGCCCTCTGCATGGGCGATTTCAAGGATCTGGTTCTCACGAACCATCAGACGGTTTTCCAGCGCCGGACAGACAGCGAACGGGTTTTGGTGGCCATCAATGCCTCGGATGCACCCTACACCGCCCACTTCGACGCGGGCTGCGGACAGGCGGTGGATCTTCTCACTGGAAACCACCACGACTTCGGCGGAGGCAGCGAACTGCCGCCGTACAGTGTCGCGTTCTGGAAGTGTGAACGCTGAGGCATTCCTTTCCTAAAACCTGATGGCGGGCGGTAATCGGACTAACCAAAATCCCAATTTGGCTTCGTGTTCCCAATTGAATGGAATGAATAAAAATTCCGCTTTGGAATGGCACACCTTATAGTACACTTCTGTGTGTATAAATCGAAGGCTGTGGGGTGAACTTAAATGGGAAAATTTCGGATTGATGCAACGGAGTTGTGTTGGATTGATGGAAGTGCAGACAATGCTGATGATTTATGCCTGCATGGTCACGCTATCGTTTATATTGGAAAGGAACGGCTTGAATATGATGCTACTGTGAGTGCAACCGCACTTTATTTGTTAAAGACACTGACAGAAGAACATATTATCTATGAAGATAATCAAATGCTGCCTTGCTGCGGACACTGGATTGTTCCGGATGAAAATCTTGAAAATGTTACGATATGCGGCTGTAACGAGGGAATTGACTGGACCGTAAAACATAGCGGCAGCGATGTCATTTTGATTTTGGAAAGCGAAACAGAAACAGCAGTCCCTTTGGAGGAGTATCGACAAGAAGTATATCAGTTTGCAGACAAAATCGAGGATTATTATAAACGGTGTTCTCCTAAAAATGTGTCAAGCGGCGAGTTTGAGTATGATGGGTATCTTGCGTTTTGGAATGAATGGCACAGACGAAGAAATGCCTAATGCCCAGTTTGCAGAGGAAATCTACAAATTATCTCAGGGACGGGGATTTATAAATATTCGCCAGCTTTGGGTTTCAAAACATCGGGAACTTGAAAGTGAGTAAGATTTCATACGCAGTTCCCTGCTTGCCCCTGCTGCAAATCTATTAGTGTGGTATGATGTGGAATATACAGCTGCTCGAATGGGAGGCAGATGAATGGTTCGCGAAATCATGAAGGATGAGGCTTTCCTCTCCCAAAAGGCGGAACCTGCCACGCCGAAGGACCTCGCCATCGCCCAGGATCTGTTGGACACCCTGGCCGCCCATAAGGACGGCTGTGTCGGCATGGCAGCCAACATGATCGGCGTAAACAAACGCATCATTGTTTTTGACAATGACAGTTCCTACATGGTTATGTTCAATCCGGAAATCGTCAAAAAATCCGGGCCGTATAAGACAGAAGAAGGATGCCTCTCCCTTTCTGGCATTCGCAGCGCCCAGCGGTGGAATTCGATTAAGGTGCGGTATCAGAATGAAAAATTCCAAATCCGCCTCAAGACGTTTACGGGTTGGACCGCACAGATTATCCAGCATGAAATCGATCACTGCAACGGCGTATTGATTTAGCGCCCAACTATGCAAAACGTCCTGCCGCAGCTACGGCAGGACGTTTTATAAATTCCATCAATCGGCTTGAAAACCCACAAACGCACCTTCTTCATCAAATACCGCCTGATACACCCTGCCGTCAATCGAAAGGGCTGGGTTGGCTTTGATTTCCTCTATGAGGCTTTCCGACGCATAAAACTCTCCCATGTGAAGAGTATCCTTGATCCACACAACTTTGAACGGTTCGCCCAGGTATGGGATGGCCTTGAGGCAAAGCTGTACACACAATTTGTCTGTCTCCATCACAACCGGTATCCGAACATACTCCATGATCAAAGATGTGATTGCGTTGGGGTACGTCTCCTCAAAGGAGCTTTTGTCAAACACCCGACGGGTGGTCACATCTGCTGCACCCACACCGTTGAAATTGGAACCGGTTTTCGGCGACAGGTCCAGTACGCCGATTCGGTCAACAAACGGCCGCTCCCGGCCATTGTAAGTTCGGCCGATAACATTAGGGTCCATACCATTGCCGCTGATTTCCTTGCCAATCTGCTCCACAATCAGAACATTCACCTTCTCAAACGGCACCGTAGCCATCAGGCTCTTTGCCAACAGCAAGAGTTCCGGTTCTTCCGCTTCTATACACGCGTTGGGAATGGCCCGAATGGTATGGGTCTGGTGCAGAGCATTCTCCACGATACCAATGGCAAATGGGATATTGCAGTTCTTCAGCGCCGTGCGCCCGAAAGACGGTATGTTAACCGGCATATTGGCAAAGCCCCGCTGGTGACAGATACTTGCGCCGTACTGCTTCCCCAAGCCAATGGCCATCATCTTCATGATGCCGCTCTCGAAGGGACCATGGAAATCGGTGTGGGGTTTGATGCGGCCCACAGGGACGATATAGTCGCAAGAAAGCGCAAAGGCATCCAGGCACACATCCAGGCCCTCAGCGGAAACGCCAACCTTTTTGGTCTCCATAGTTGCGTGGATTTCACAGCCGCAGGCCTCTTCTGTAATGCCATAGTGTTCCAAGATGGCTCGCTGTCCCTCGGCAGTCGCGCCGCCGTGACTGCCCATAGCTGGTACGATATACGGCGTTGCACCCACTCGCCGGAGTTCCTCTGCAAACGTCCGCAGGATCAACACGCTATTGGCAATCTCACGGCTGGAAGCAGTAAAACAAACGGTACTGCCAGACTTGATCTGGTCAAGCGTCCCCTCCCGCTTCAAAGCGTCCCGTACCGCTTGGGGAATGTCTTGAATATGGGTATCGTCCAGTTTGTAGGAGACTTTGTAAAACCTTGGAATTGCAACATCTTGCAGCAGATCTTTTACTACGCCCATAACCATCCTCCTGCCGGTTTTTTCCCTCTAAAAATAGTCCTTTTAACGTCCCTTCCGTCCCCGATAGCCAGAACGCCCGGAACTAACACTCTTACCGTAACGGTAGCGCCGCTTGCTGAAAAACACTTTCCAAATTGCAAACAGAGCAATCAGCACGCCCACAACACCTGCCGCAATCTGCACGCTGGTTTTCGAGCAAAACACCTTAACGTCCCGCCACAGCACCAGCAGCCGCGACGCTTCCACATCTGTAAACGCTAACAGCTCCACCTTCGCATATTCCTGCCCATCAATCTGTACGGACAGCTCTCCCAGCTTGTCCCCTTCGGTAATCGGAGCCTCTACGGGATCGTTGTCCAGTGTAATCACACGCTCAATGCTCTCCATATCCAAATCCCGCGGCACCAGGATTTCTACCGACTCTGAAGGCCGCAGCGTCACATGGTCCTCATGTGAGAGCGATACCGGAGCCTCTCCAGCTACATCGGATTCTTCCAGGATTGTCTGGTATGTAAAGTTCGAAAACGCCCAGTCATACAGACGGTTCGTCTCGCCAAAGCTGTACGTCCACCAGGTTACACCATCTTCCAGCTTTACACGCTCTGTCCCCAGAACCACACAGATGAAACTGAGGCTTCCCCGCCGCGCCGAAGAAATCAGACAATGCCCTGCCTGGGAGTGGGAACCGGTCTTAATCCCATGGGCGTCCGGATTCAGATAGTCCTTTGAACGACCGGAGATCAAATAATTCGTGTTCCGCAGAACCCGTTCCTCGGAGAGGTTTGTTGCCGGAACCGTGATGGAAGCAGTGTCGCAAATTGTCATAAACGTCGGGTATTCCATCGCCGCCTTGGTGATCAAATATAGATCCCAAGCCGTGGAATAGTGCTGGTCATCATGCAGGCCGTGCGGATTCATGAAGTGCGTGTTTTCGCATCCCAGCTCTTTTGCCGTTGCGTTCATCATATCCACGAAGCCGCTCACAGAACCTGCGATCTTTTCGCCCAAGATATTGCATGCCTCGTTTGCTGATACCACCAGCATGCAGTACAGCAGATTTTCTACGCTCATGATCTCACCCGCCTTGATCTCGGCGGTACTACCGTCCTCTGCAAGCCCCTCCATGGCCGTTGCTGTTACGGTAATTTCTTGATTTAGTGAAAGCTGTCCTGCATCAACTGCACGCAAAACCAAAAGCGCTGTCATTACTTTTGTTAGGCTCGCTGGGTACATCTCCTGATGCTCATTCTTCGCGTACACGATTGCCCCGGTTTTTTCGTCCACCAGCAGCGCCGCCTTCGCCTGAACATCCGGTGCGTCGATTGCTGACGCCGGGATGCTCAAGATACTCAGCATCAAAACGACTGCGAAAAAAACGGAAAAAAAGCGTCTAGTTTTCATACCCAACCCCCGTAAAATATGTTATACTGTTTTTGCTGCGTCTGCCTGCTTTTTTGAGGCTCCCGCCTCAAGCTTCGGCGTGGGGCTCCGCCCCACACCCCGCCGCCTTTGAATAGGCGGGCGAAACTTTTATCAAGTATACCAAAAAAAACAAGGAAGTGCAACCATGTACCCTCAAAGAAAAATTGCCAGAGCCGAATGGCTCCTTCTGGCCTTTACCGCTCTCTTTTTATGCTTCCTTGCCGGACTTTTCTTCCGCGACCGCAACGCTATGGATGTTCCCGTTGGCATTGAGACGGAGGTCACTGTCCCACAAGAGGAAATCCAGCCCGACGTATCTCCTTTGAACCTGAACACAGCCTCTGTGGAAGAACTGACCACCCTTCCTGGAATTGGCGAAGCCTTGGCCCAGAGGATTATTGCATACCGTATGGAAAATGGCCCCTTTCAAACAGTTGAGGATATTGTGAATGTCTCTGGCATCGGCGAGTCGAAGCTGGCCGGTTTAGAGGGCCTTGTGACTGTGGAGGAATTGAATGAAGATTTTGGTAGTTGATGATGAACGTACTCTGGTGAAGGGGATTAAGTTTAACCTGGAAAATGAGGGTTACGAGGTGGAATGTGCCTATGATGGCCTTGCCGCTGTGGACCTCACCCGAGAAGGCCGGTTTGATTTGATTATTTTGGATTTGATGATGCCTGAGCTGGATGGCCTGGAGGCCTGTATGCGCATCCGGGAGTTTTCCAATGTCCCGATTATTATGCTGACCGCAAAAAGCGAGGACACGGATAAGTTGATGGGCTTTGAGTGCGGCGCGGATGATTACTTGACAAAGCCGTTTAATATTCTGGAGCTGAAAGCCCGTGCCCGCGCCCTTCTCCGCCGTGCTGCAGGCGTCCAGCGGAACCGCGGAAGTATCCTGACAGCAGGCGATCTCTCGTTGGATACAGAAGCCCGTGTAGCTGTCCGCGATGGAAAAACGGTTGACCTCACTGCCAAGGAGTATGACCTGATCGAACTGCTTATGCGTAACCCCCGGCGCGTTTATAGCCGGGAAAATTTGATGAATGTTGTTTGGGGCTACAGCTATGCCGGAGACTACCGGACGGTTGATGTACACATTCGCCGTCTTCGGGAGAAGCTGGAACAAAACCCAGCGGAGCCGGATCATATTATGACCAAATGGGGGGTTGGGTACTATTTCAAAGAATAAACGAACGCTCTGGGACAGCTTGCAGTTCCGTTTTGGCCTAAGCTATATCTTGGTTATTGTCGGCGTCCTGCTCCTGCTGAACACTTATCCCCTTTTGGCCTCTGAAGATCTGGTGTTCCGCTCAAAAACCGCCACCATGCAAAGCGGCATTTCCGTCATGATCAACTCCCTCTCCGGCCTGGACCGCCTTACGGAAGAAAATGTTGCCTCCGTTATGGCCATCGCCCAGGATACGCCCTTTTCCCGCATTATGGTCACCGACGGCACTGGGCTGGTCCTCTTTGACTCTCGGGAAACTGGCAGCGCCGTGGGGGATTACGCCCTGTTTGCCGAAATCGTACAAGCCCTCCTGGGATTCGACGCTTCCAGCTGCACCTACCAGGGAGGAGCCTTCCGTAGCCGCGCCGCTTCTCCGGTCTTGTATCAGAATCAGATCATCGGCGCAGTCTATGCCTATGAGTATGACACCGAACAAGCCGCCCTGCTGTCAGACCTGCAAAGCAACCTCCTCCGCCTCTCCGGCGTGATTGGCGTGGTCGTCCTTGTATTGAGTCTAATCCTTTCCAAAGCCCTCACCCAGAAGATCGGACTCCTCCTGACGGCCATCCGGGAAGTGCGAGAAGGAGCTTACAGCCACCGGGCGGAAATCCGCGGCCGGGATGAGATCGCCCAAATCGGCCAGGAATTCAACAGCCTGACCGACCGTCTCCAAACGACGGAGACTGCCCGCCGCCGCTTTGTCTCCGACGCCTCCCATGAACTGAAAACTCCCCTTGCGGCTATCCGCCTCCTGTCAGATTCCATTTTGCAGACGGAGAACATTGACCCAGAGACCACCCGGGAATTTGTCTCCGACATCGGCCGCGAGGCAGAACGCCTCTCCCGCATCACGGAAGACCTCCTACGCCTCACCCGCCTGGACAGCGGTATCTTGGAAGCGGCAACTGAAGTGGACGTTTTGCCGGTTTTAGAGCAGGTTATGCGTATGATGAGCCTTGTGGCGCAGGAGAAGGAGGTCGACCTCACTTATTCTGCCGCTGAGGACTGTACAGTCATGGCAACGAAAGATGAAATCCATCAGGTGATTTACAACCTCACGGACAACGCTATCAAATACTCTGCCTCCGGCGGAGCCGTTCAGGTGTCCCTTTCGTTAGAAGATAAGCAGGTTGTGCTGTCCGTAGCAGATCACGGCGTTGGGATTCCTGAGGCCGACCTTCCCCGGATTTTTGAACGCTTTTACCGGGTAGACAAGGCCCGTTCCAGAGCCGCAGGCGGCACAGGCTTGGGACTGTCAATTGTCAGCGATACCGTAAAACGCCGCGGCGGCACTGTAGAGGCTGCAAACCGTCCCGAAGGCGGCGCGGTATTCACGGTCCGCTGGCCCCAGCTGCTCCATCCGGAAGGGGGCGAGATGGTATGAGTGGTAAAAAACGCTTACTCTGCGGTGGATTGCTTTTGGTTCTGCTGGTACCATTACTGTTTGCCTGCACTGCTGAGGAAATTGGCGATGGCGGCTACGACCTCTATTTCCAAGAATCGAACCTGAACCTCGCAGCAGGCGGCGGCGCATTTCAGACGGAACGCGTCTACCTAAGTGCGGAGGATGACCCGCAGAAGCTGGCGGAGGCCTTGATAGCGGAATTGCTGAAGGGTCCCCGGGACGAGACGCTAAAAAATACAATCCCTGCCGGGACAACTTTACAATCCTTAGAACTGACGGGCCACCGGGCAGTGGTGGATTTGTCGGGGACTTACAGCAACCTATCCGGCGTAGCGCTGACTATGGCGGACTACGCCATCACCTTGACGTTGACGCAGATTCCCGAGATTCTGGCTGTACAGATCACTGTCTGGGGCAGGAGCTTGGCATATCGGGAAAAACAGGTGTTTATGAGTCGGGAAGTATTGCTGTCCCAGGAGGAGGATGTCCTTCGGACGATTCCGGCGACCCTGTATTTTCTCAACGCTGATGGCGTTCTGACGCCGGAGGAACGACTTTTGGACCTCTATGAAGGCGATACGCAGGTGGGAGCAGCGGCGCGGGCCTTGCAGCGCGGGCCGGAGAACCGGAATTTGTCCCCTGTCCTGCCGGAAAGCTTTCATCTGAATTCCGTGTGGCAGGAGGACGATATTTGTTATATCAATTTTTCTACCGCCCAATTGGAAGAAGGGATCGAAGGGCTGGAAACTGCCGCCTACGCCTTGGGGCTAACGATGTGCTCTCTGGAAAACATAGAGGAAACCTGGTTCTTGGTAGACGGCGAGTTTAATGACAGCTTTGCCCCCATCCACGGAGAATGACAAAAAGCGGAAGGATATTCGTCCTCCCGCTTTTTTCCTCAAATTACATAGTTATCGCCAGCCTGCCCGGCATCCATTAAGTCCGCCAGCGTAATACTGTCCAAATATTCACGAATCACCTTATCAAGCCCCTGCCAGACCCATAACGTTGAGCATTCCGCCATGCGTGAGCATCCGCCCTGTTCCAAGCAGCTCACCGGTGCAAGGCTGTCCTCCGTCAAGCGCAGGATGCTGCCTACGGTGTACGTCTCCGGCGCTCTCGTCAAGCGATAACCACCACCCTTTCCACGCAGTCCGGTCAGCAGGCTGTTCTTTACCAGAATCTTCAAAATGCTTTCCAAGTACTTTTCCGAAATTTCCTGTCGCTCCGCCACTTCTTTCAGCGGCACCCAGCCCTCTGGCTGATGTTCTGCCAAATCCACCAGAACCCGCAGGGCATAGCGCCCTTTTGTTGAAATCAGCATAACACCCTCCTTTATTTACCTATTATACAACATGGTATATAGGATTTCAATGCTCTTTTGGGAAACTTTTTCTCCGCCTCCCCTTGACATCTGGAACGGAAGCCATTATAATCCATATATACCTACCTGATAAGTTGGTAATTAAACCATCCGCCGCCTTGCAAAATACCGCGGCAGCCTATTTTTAAGGAGGAAGCAAATTATGGCCATCTACACTTCTGCCGAACAGCTTATCGGCGGAACCCCACTGTTGGAATTGACCCACATCGAAAAGCAGGAAAACCTCCCCGCCCGCATCCTGGGCAAGTTGGAATACCTGAATCCTGCTGGGTCCGTTAAGGACCGTATCGCCAAAGCTATGCTGGACGACGCGCAAGCTAAGGGCTTTCTGAAGCCTGATTCTGTCATCATCGAACCCACTTCCGGCAACACCGGCATCGGCCTCGCCTCTGTTGCGGCGGCGCGAGGGCTGCGGATCATCATCGTCATGCCAGAGACCATGAGTGTAGAACGCCGCCAGCTGATGAAAGCGTACGGCGCGGAGTTGGTCCTCACGGAAGGCGCTAAAGGTATGAAAGGCGCTATCGCAAAGGCAGAGGAACTGGCAAAGGAAATACCCAACAGCTTCATCCCCGGCCAGTTTGTAAACCCGGCCAATCCCGCCATCCATCAGGCAACAACCGGCCCTGAGATTTGGGAAGATACCAACGGCGAAGTCGACATTTTCGTCGCAGGCGTAGGCACTGGCGGTACGATCACTGGCGTCGGCTCGTACTTAAAGGGCAAAAAGCCCGGCGTCAAAATCGTAGCTGTGGAGCCCGCTGCCTCTCCTGTCTTGAGTAAGGGCACGGCTGGTTCCCATAAAATCCAGGGCATCGGCGCAGGCTTTGTCCCTGATGTGCTGGATACCAGCGTCTATGATGAAATTATCACCGTTGAAAACGACGACGCTTTCGCCGCCGGCCGCCTGGTCGGGCACTCCGAAGGCATCTTGGTCGGTATTTCCTCCGGCGCAGCGGTTTGGGCCGCTATCCAGCTGGCAAATCGTCCAGAAAACAAGGGCAAAACCATTGTCGCCCTCCTCCCCGACACCGGCGACCGTTACCTCTCTACCCCGCTGTTTGCAGACTGACTGGAAAAGGCTTCACAGATTCAAATCTGTGAAGCCTTTCCTTTCAGTTTATGGGTTCCACTGGCTCGCCGTAAGGTCTACCGTCCCATCTGGACGGAAAACCACTCCCTCTGCCTCCAGCCATGCCCGCTGTGTGCCAGGACTATAGGTATCAAAGGCTGCTTTTGTCCCGCCGCCGCGGTCCACGACCCGGTGGCACGGAACACTCTCATCCCGGCAGGACGCCATCGCATTACCAACTGTTATGGAAAAATGAGGCATCCCGATCATCCGGGCAATCTGACCGTAAGTCATCACCTTTCCTGCTGGGATTTGCCGCACGATGTCGTAAATCGCCGCAAATGTGCCGCCTGCCGGACGTTTTCCCGCAGCCGCCTCCTGCAGCTCATATAGGTCGGTCCGCCTCGCAGAGAGGATGGGCAGCTGTTTTCGGACAGCCTCCAGCCGCGCAAAATCCAGCTCAGCAAAGAGTGTCGCCTCCTCCGCCCCAGCCCGGCAAAGGATGTTACCCCATGGGTCTACTGCCAAAGAGTTGCCATAGGCAACATAAGACGCCTCCTCATCCCATGCTGGAGAAACGCCTACCGTAAAGCACTGGTTATCTACAGCCCTTTGGCGAAATAACAGCTCCCAATGGGCAGGGCCTGTGGTCATATTAAACGCCGCTGGAACGAAAATGCACTGTGCTCCCCGCAGGCACATACAGCGGGCCAACTCTTCAAACCGCAAATCAAAGCAGATGCAGACGCCCATCATCCCAAATTCTGTCTCAAACGTAGTAATTGCCCCACCTGGAGATAGGGTATCGGACTCAAAAAAACGCTGCCCTCCTGCAACATCAATGTCAAACAGGTGCGCCTTACGGTGCTTTGCCAACCGCTCCCCATTTCGTCCAAACACGTAACAAGTATTGTATACATGTTCTCCGTCCAGCTCCGGTAATGATCCTCCTACAATGTATATGCCCAGCTCTGCCGCTAGGGCTGACAAGGCTCTTTGTGCCTCCCCGCCGTCTTTTTCTCCGTAAGCACGGAAGCAGGCATTGTCGTATGGACAGCAGAACATCTCCGGCAAAACCACTAGATCAGTCTCCCGCGCCTCCTTAATTTTTAAGCAGGCGCATCGAATGTCCTCCTGTTTATTGCCCGTTACTTTCATTTGTATTAAAGCGACTCGCACAACAGCATACCTCCTTTTTCGGGTGCTCGACAGTGCATGGAAACTTTGATATAATATATTGCAAAAAAGGGGGATTTTTTGTGGGCTTGGTTACTGGTATCGGCTTTATGACTGCCATTGGCGGCATTGCTTTCGCCATCCTGTTTTTCCAGGAGGGACAACGGCTCCGCCGGCTTTTTAACCGTCCTTACACCGCTGTGTTTTTTTACATTCTTGCTGTCGTCAGCGTGGTTTTCGCTGTCGGCGGCTTCCTCCTGGGCATGGCGATTCTCAAGGCATTTGTATTCTGATTTTTGTAAATCACGCTTTCTGGGAAAACCGGAATACCGTTGTATGTTCCCAGGTCTCACCCGCACGCAGGAGACAGTTCTCAAAATTGGCCTTATTCGGCGCGTCCGGAAAAAACTGCGTCTCCAGACAAAACGCCCAACGCTTGTCATACGGCGTGCCGCTCTTTCCTTTCGGGCAGTTATCCAAATAATTTCCAGTATAGAACTGGACACCAGGCAAGGTCGTTTCTACATCCAGCACAATCCCTGTTTTCGGAGACATCGCCCGTGCTGCTGGATGTAAGACCCCAGTCTTCCCGCGCAGTGCCCAGTTGTGGTCATACCCGCCTGCTTGGACCAGCTGGATAAATGCATCGCTGATATGTGCTCCGATAGCCTTTGGCTCCCGCAGGTCCATTGGCGTCCCTGCTACGTCCGCCAGCTCGCCGGTTGGGATCGAGGCCGCGTCTGTAGGCGTGTATTGGTCGGCAAAAATTTGGATTGTCTGCCCCAGCACCGTCCCAGAGGCGTGCCCCGCCAAGTTGAAATACGCATGGTTCGTCAAGTTGCACAGGGTATCTTGATCACTTTTTGCAAAATATTCGATTTTTAAACCTTCTTCTGACAACGTGTACGTCACACGAACATCCAGGTTTCCTGGGTAGTTCTCCTGCTGGTGTGTGCTGCGCAATGTCAGCGTCAGAGAGGCTTCGCCGGCCTCCTCTACCTTCCAAACCTTTTTGTCAAACCCCTCAAGCCCGCCATGCAGATGATTTGGCTCAGCATTGGCGGCAAGGGGGTATTCATGGCCATTTAGTTCAAAAGCGGGCACATAATACTCTTTACCATCCATCATACGCCGTCTTCCACTGATCCGGTTCGCCACCCGTCCAACCAATGCGCCCATATATTTATCCTGCTCCCGGTAAGCGTCCAGGCTGTCAAACCCAAGCAGAACATCCACCGGCTTTCCGTTCCGGTCTGGAACTTGCAAGGCACGCAGTGCGCCGCCATAAGTAATGATATCACAGGACAGCGCTCCTGCCCGCAGGGTGTACTGTTCTACTAATGTGCTGTCTGGCATTACGCCAAAAGGGATTTTTTCGATCATGATAACTGTTCTCTCCTTTGTATGATTTTCGATCAGCCCTCCAGCAGGACGCCTAACTCCCGCAAGGCTTCGTGTACACGCTTCCAGACCGCCTCGTTCGGACAGGCCAGGGTGTGCAGATGGATACCCCCTGTCAGGTCAGACAACGGACGTGCTTCCGCTTCTTCACAGTGCCGCAGAAACTGTTGGACATCATAGCGGCTCGCAAGCTGGAGCGGTCCCGTCAGCTGCCCGTAAATTGGGTGCTCCACGATGACATCCAGCACTGTGCAGCCATAATCCACCATTGTGTTCAGCTCCGCTTCCATCCCTGCCGCGTTGTGCCGGCACGGCACCTTTCGGACGAGCCCAGCGGCAGCTTTCATGATCACATAGCCCCTAGGTGTTGCAGAGATGTCCGCACCTCCGGCCCGCAGCAACGCCACATCCCCAACGATAATCTGTCGGCTCACGGAAAATTGCTCCGCCAAATATCCGGCGCTGATGGCCCGGTTGGACTGCTGGAGAATCTCTAAAATGGCCTGCCGCCGCTCTTCTGCCGCCATAACGGTCCCCTCCATCTGTATATTTTCCAACAGTATACCACAAATGGAGGAAAAATCCTACCCTTGCCTTTTCCTTTTTCAAAACAGTAAGCGGCAAAAAAGTCCGGCGCGGTTTTACCGCGCCGGAACTTTTTATCGGAAGGAAAACTTATTCGGCGTACATCTCTTTCAGCTTCAGCAGGTGCTGATAGCGTTCCATAGCCGACTTCTCGTTGCGCTGGAACAACTCGCTGGCCCGATCGGGGAACTCACG
Source organism: Oscillibacter sp. (assembly GCA_022795445.1). Lineage (GTDB taxonomy): Bacteria > Bacillota > Clostridia > Oscillospirales > Oscillospiraceae > Oscillibacter. The sequence goes on from JAAWGR010000004.1 coordinate 81,585, forward strand.
AGTCAGGCGGCTGTAACGAGCCTCGTTCATCAGGAACTCCTGATACCCACCGGCGGGTTCCTTGGAATCCAGGGTGAACTTGCCGCCCTCAGCAGCTGGGTTGAAGCGGAACAGGTTCCAATAACCGCACTCTACGGCCTTCTTCATCTCGACCTGGCAGTTGGCCATGCCGCCCTTGATGCTGTGCATCTCGCAGGGAGAATAGGCAATGATCAGAGACGGACCATTGTAAGCCTCAGCCTCCTGGATGGCCTTCAGGGTCTGGGCCGGGTTCGCGCCCATGGCAATCTGGGCAACGTAGATATAGCCATAGCTCATGGCAATCTCAGCAAGAGATTTCTTCTTAATCTCCTTGCCGGCTGCCGCAAACTGCGCCACCTGGCCGATGTTGGAAGCCTTGGAAGCCTGGCCGCCGGTGTTGGAGTAAACCTCGGTATCGAACACGAAGATGTTCACATCGTTGCCAGAAGCAAGAACGTGATCCACGCCGCCGAAGCCAATGTCGTAGGCCCAACCGTCGCCGCCGAAAATCCACAGGGACTTCTTGGAGAGGTATTCCTTCTGGCCCAGGATCTCTTCCACCAGCTTGCAGGCGTCACAGTCGCAGTATTTCGCGCCGGAAGCCTTCAGCTCCTGGGCATGGGCCAGCATCTCGCCCTTCTTCTCACCGAAAATCTTGTCGGCCTCGGGGCTGGAGAGGAAGTTGATGTTATCGTCAGGAGTCAGGATCGCTTCTTCCATTGCGGCGATATATGCTTTTGTGGCCTCGGCGTTGGTCTTGCCGTCTTCCATGGTATCCAGCCACTTCTGCGCAGCGTCCTTGAGGGGCTGATAGGCCCACTCCACCGCGATCAGAGCGCGGGTCTTATCGGCCAGGGAATCCCGGATGGCCTTCTGACCCAGATACATACCCAGACCATGCTCGGCGTTGTCCTCGAACAGGGAGTTGGACCATGCGGGGCCGCGGCCTTCCTTGGTAGCGGCGTAGGGAGAAGTCGCCGCAGGGCCGCCCCAGATGGAGGAACAACCGGTGGCATTGGAGATATACATCCGGTCGCCGAAGAGCTGGGTCACGAGGCGGGCATAGCTGGTCTCGGCGCAGCCTGCGCAGGAGCCGGAGAACTCAAGCAGCGGCTTGTGGAACTGGCTTCCCTTTACGCCGGGGAGCGCCTGCATGTCCTTCTTTTCGGCAACCTCGGCCACGCAGTAGTTGAACACATCCTGCTGAGCCGCTTCCTGCTCCTGGGAAACCATCTTGAGGGCCTTTTCGCCCTTCTTGCCCGGGCAGACGCCCACGCACACGCCGCAGCCCATGCAGTCCAGTGGGGAGACGGCGATGGTAAATTTATAGTCGTTCTTGCCGATGGCATCCACGGTCTTGGCAGCGGCAGGAGCCTTGGAAGCTTCCTCCTTCGTCAGCGCGTAAGGACGGATGGTAGCATGGGGGCAGACATAAGCGCACTGGTTGCACTGGATGCAGTTCTCAGGAATCCAGGTCGGGACGCTGACAGCTACGCCGCGCTTTTCGTAAGCAGCAGCGCCCAGCTCGAACTGGCCGTCGACGTGCTTGACGAATGCGGACACGGGCAGGCTGTCGCCGTCCATCTTGCCCACGGGGTTGAGGATGGTTTTGACCTGTTCGACCAGTTCCGGCTTGCCTGCGAGGACGGTGTTGTCAGGAGTATCCTGAGCGTCGGCCCAATCGGCAGGAACTTCAAACTTGTGATAGGCAGTCGCACCAGCGTCGATGGCCTTGTGGTTCATGTCAACCACATCCTGGCCCTTCTTCAGGTAGGAATGGGTAGCAGCATCCTTCATATACTGGATGGCCTCAGACTCAGGCATAACCTTTGCCAGAGAGAAGAACGCAGATTGGAGGATGGTATTGGTACGCTTACCCATGCCGATTTCCTTCGCCAAGTCGATGGCGTTGATGGTATAGACCTGGATGTTGTTCTTGGCAATATAGCGTTTAGCAACGGCGGGCATGTGCTTGTTAACTTCTTCGTCGCTCCACTGGCAGTTAATCAGGAAAGTGCCGCCGGGCTTTACGTCGCGGACCATCGGGAACGCCTTGATGATATAGGCGGGCACATGGCAGGCCACAAAGTCCGCTTTATTGATATAATAGGGGCTGCGGATGGGCTTGTCGCCGAAACGCAGGTGGCTGACGGTGACGCCGCCGGTTTTCTTGGAGTCATACTGGAAATACGCCTGGACGTATTTGTCGGTATGGTCGCCGATGATCTTGATGGAGTTCTTGTTGGCGCCCACGGTACCGTCGCCGCCCAGACCCCAGAACTTGCACTCGATGGTGCCTTCCGCGGCGGTGTTGGGGGCGGGATGCTCCTCCAGGCTCAGGTTGGTCACATCGTCCACGATGCCGATGGTGAACTGGCGCTTCGGCTCAGCCTTGGACAACTCCTCATAAACAGCAAACACGCTCCGGGGCGGGGTATCCTTGCTGCCTAGGCCATAGCGGCCGCCGATGACCTTGATGTCGTTCTTGCCGGCATTGGCCAGGGCGGTAACCACATCCATATACAGAGGCTCTCCCTGAGAGCCAGGCTCCTTGGTGCGGTCCAGAACCGCGATCTTCTTGCAGGTGCTGGGGATGGCTTCGATCAGCTTATCTGCACGCCAGGGCCGGTACAGGCGGACCTTAATCAGGCCAACCTTTTCACCCTGGGCGGTCATATAATCGATTACTTCCTCGGCAACATCACAGATGGAACCCATTGCAATGATTACCCGCTCTGCGTCGGGAGCGCCGTAGTAGTTGAACAGTTTATAGTCTGTGCCCAGCTTGGCATTAACCTTGTCCATGTACTTCTCAACCACGGCGGGCAGAGCGTCATAGTAAGGATTGCAGGCCTCGCGGTGCTGGAAGAAGATGTCGCCATTCTCGTGGGAGCCGCGCATACTGGGACGTTCAGGGTTCAGGGAGTGCTTGCGGAACGCGTCCACAGCGTCCATATCGCACATTTCTTTCAGATCGTCGTAATCCCAAACGGCAACCTTCTGGATCTCGTGGGAAGTACGGAAACCATCGAAGAAGTTCACGAAGGGAACACGGCCCTCAATGGAGGCCAGATGTGCTACAGGACCCAGGTCCATGACCTCCTGGACGTTGCCCTCGCAGAGCATGGCGAAGCCGGTCTGGCGGCAGGCCATGACGTCGGAGTGGTCGCCGAAGATATTCAGCGCGTGGCTGGACACGGTGCGGGCGGACACATGGAACACGCAGGGCAGCAACTCGCCGGCGATCTTATACATATTGGGGATCATCAGCAGCAGGCCCTGGGATGCGGTGTAGGTGGTCGTCAGAGCGCCAGCGGCGAGGGAACCGTGGACAGTGCCGGATGCGCCGGCTTCGGACTGCATTTCCACGACCTTCACAGTGGTGCCGAAAATGTTTTTTTGACCGGCGGCGGACCACTGGTCGACCAAGTCTGCCATGGGCGAAGACGGGGTGATGGGGTAAATGCCCGCCACCTCGGTAAACGCGTAGCTGACATATGCAGCGGCGTTGTTACCGTCCATGGACTTGAACTTTCTTGCCATATACTTACCTCCTATAAATCGCTGCCCCAGG
>JAAWGR010000038.1 GCA_022795445.1 Oscillibacter sp.
CTGACGATAGATGCAGCGAGCTGCCAGGATGCCAAACGGTAGACGTATCAAATCCCAACGGCCCCCGCAGCAGCGACAGCGGAAGGAGAGGCACGCCAAATCCGTGTGGTCTTCTTCGTTTTCGTTGGTAGGCACTAAAAGGATTCCACCGGGCCTAAAACGCCCCCGCAGGGGCGTCTTTTTCTCTTTTGGACCGTGAACGGCCCGTTTTCTCTTTTTCTTTGCGAAGAAAAAGAGAAAATGGTGGGTTCGAACCCACCAGCTATGGAATAGCTGAAAAAAGCGCACCGCAAAAAATTGTAAGAAAGTCTTAAGAATTTTGTTGAGTTGTTTGTAAGAAATTTGTGTTAGCCTGATAATAGCTCTGAGGGAGGTTCCTTGCTATGAACGAATGTATCTTGGTTGTGGATGACGACCCCGAAATCGTTGGCGCAATTTCCATCATTTTGGAAAAAGAAGGCTACCAGGTCCGCCGTGCCTATAACGGCCTGGAAGCCCTGGATCAATGCTTAGACCCCGCCGTCAAACTCTTGCTCATTGACGTCATGATGCCAAAACTTGACGGCCTGTCCGCTTTGCTCCGTATCCGCGAACGACGCAACTTACCCGTTATCGTCCTCTCCGCTAAAAGCGAGGACACCGACAAAATCCTTGGCCTCTCTATGGGCGCAGACGACTACGTTACCAAACCCTACAACCCTCAAGAACTCGTCGCCCGCGTCCGCAGCCAGCTCCGACGTTACACCTCTCTCGGCGACGTCCACGCCGAAGAACGCTCCGGCTTGATCCTCAACGGCCGCCTCTCCTATGACCCCGCCGAACGCGTCCTCCGCGCCGACGGCGATGAAGTGAAGCTTACCGCCACAGAACGCAAAATCGTCGAGCTGCTCATGCAAAACGTCGGACACATCTTCCCCGCTGAGGAAATCTACCGCCGTGTCTGGAACGAGGACGCTTTCTCCTGCGAAAACACCGTCATGGTCCACATCCGGCGCATTCGTGAAAAAATTGAACTCAATCCCAAAGAGCCAGATTATATTAAGGTGGTGTGGGGCATTGGATACAAAATGGAACAACATGGAAAATAATCCCGGCAAAGAACTGGAGTACTACGTCGCCGGACAAATCCGCAAAACCCTGGAAGAGGACGTCCCTCCCGGCGTAAAAATCATCCGTCCCGGCAGACGGGTTAAGGCCCTGATTGGCTTCCTGGCGTTCTTCCTGGGAGTGACTCTGGTTTTCGAAAGCCTTGGAGCTATAGGTTCCCAGATTCTCTGGGAACGGGACCTGTCTCCCCGCTTTACCAAGGATTGGCAGGAAACGGACAATTTCCACAATGAGGTTTCCCAATACCTCAAGGACTTTCTCGTCCTTGGCGCCGGAGGTCAGCTGGACTTCTACAACGATACCTATTGGGAAGAATACGACGGTGGCCTTATTGATAAGGGATATGAAATGGATACTTTTGTCACCGAGGCGGAACCAAACACGGTTATATCTGCTATTTTTGGCGCTAAGCCATATGGTTACGCCACCAGCGGCAGCACTTCCGGCTTTGCTTCTCCTATCCAGGAACCGCAAGCAAACCCTGACCGGGAACCGGACGCCGATTACCAAGCCGACAAAAATATTCTCTATATCATCCAGGGCGGCACAGGCGAAGACCGGCGAGAGTATAAGAACACCACCGGAAGTGTTTCCTTCTTTGAACAGCGGATGGGAGAGGATTATAATTTCTACCTGATCTTCAGCAATGGAAAGGTTCAGATCTGGAAGGACGGCGAAGAACTGGACGTATACGGCAACGGCTTTTACAACGAAGATTCCAAATGGTTTGTTCCCGGTTACGACAACTTCCCGGCCAGCGAGCAGCTGGATGGCGTTTATGTTTACATGGCCGTCCGAAAAGATCCAATCCGTTATTACGGCGTTGACTATCAAACCGGAAGCAATTATTACAACAGCAGTATGTACTATATTGCCCAGTGGGTGAAGGAAACACAGCGGTTCTACCGCACACAGGCGGCACTGTTCGGCGTCGGCATACTGCTGCTGTGCATATGGTTCTTCCTGCGAAGGGAAACTCAGTCTGCCAATGCAAAAATCGCCTCTTGGACGCTCCATATCTGGACGGAGGCACGGTTTCTCATTGGTGTAATACTGGTGGGATTTCTGTTTTTCGGATTTTCTGGAGTCAGGTTCACAGATTTATATTATTCTCTACGGGATTTTTATTGGTACTGGAATGACAGCAATTTCTTCTATATAGGTACAAACCTTCTGCGTCTGCTATTATCAAACCTCCCCATATTGATCACGCTGGTGTGGTTTCTCTGGCTCATCCGCAATGACCATCGTTATAATGCCAAGGAGGTCCGGAGGTCCCTCCTGCGCCTATTTTTTCGCGCTGTCCGAGCAAGAAGCCTGAAGCGGCCTATTGAAAAGCGCGTCAGCCGTATGGCGGGAATATCCGCCTTTGCAGTCCTGTTCCTTGAGATGGAAGTTATCTTTTTCTTGATTCTGCATTCTATCTTCTATTACAACCCTTTGCCTTCCTGGTCGCTTTGGACGCTGTTTTTACTGCCGGTTCTTGCGGCGGCGGCAATTACCGTATACCATGTTCGCCGGCAGTGCCAGATTGCAGAGGACATTGGCCGTCTGGCCGATCAAGTGGAGAGCGTCCGGGCGGGGGATTTGTCGAATCCTTTGGATTTGCCGAAGGATGCCGACCTGCATAAGACAGCGGAATCCTTGAACGACATCCAGGCGGGGATGAAGGCGGCGCTTGCGGAACAGACCCGCAGCGAACGGATGAAAGTGGAGTTGGTGAGCAACGTCTCCCACGACCTGAAGACGCCGCTGACTTCCATCCTCTCCTATGCGGAGCTTTTACGGCAAGAAGAACTGCCTCCCGTTGCGGCGGACTATGCACGGATTATCGACGAAAAAGCCCAGCGGCTGAAAGGGATGGTGCAGGATGTGTTTGAGGTCAGCAAGGCGGCGGCGGACCAACTGCCGGTGCATTTGGAACACTTAGACCTGGCAAAGCTTTTGCGGCAGACGCTGGCGGACCTGGACGGTCCGATTCAAAAGAGCGCGCTGATGTTCAAAATTGACCTGCCGGAGGAACCGGTGATGATTCGGGCGGACGGAAAACGGCTCTACCGGGTTTTCCAGAACCTGATTGACAATGCGCTGCGTTACGCGCTGGAAGGGAGCCGCGTTTATTTGACACTGAAAGTTACAGATTTAGCGGAGGTCAGCGTCCGCAATACTTCCAAGACAGAACTGCCGGAGGGCGTTGATTTCACAGCGCGGTTTGTTCGGGGCGACTCCAGCCGCACAGACGGCGGCAGCGGCTTAGGATTAAGCATTGTCAGCAGTTTTACGGAAGCCTGCGGCGGCAGTTTCAAAGTGGAAACGGTGGCGGATCTATTTACTGCTGTCGTCTCGTTTCCGCTTGCATAATACGCATCCTCCCAAAATGTACGGAAAACAGCCTCTTTAATACCCAAAAAATCAAATACCTTGTCTGACAGCCTCCTGCAAAAACTAGAGGCCTGATCTGGAAACTGATTGCATTTTCACCAGAAAAGGCCTATACTGGTATGTAAAGACTTCGTAAAGAAAGAGGAGTTCCCCATCTTTTGCTAGGAGGCTGCATTTATGGAAGATAAGGTTGCTGAAATATTCCGATCTTTGCGCACCCAGGCGGCAGCATATTGTACGGCTCTTGTCAAATGGCTTGTTCTGGCAATTATTGTGGGAGTGCTGAGCGGCGTGGTTGGTTCTCTGTTCCATCACGGCGTCGACCATGTAACGGAACTGCGGGGCGAATATCCTTGGCTAATTTATCTGCTGCCCCTGGCAGGTCTTGTGATTGTAGCGTTGTATAAAGGAACCAAAACCGAGGGCCAAGGTACGAACGATATTTTTGACGCTGTGCGTCAAGGTAAGCCGGTAAAGTTTCTGCTTCTTCCTGCGATTTTCTTTGGAACGATCATTACCCACTTTTTCGGCGGTTCCGCCGGCCGGGAGGGAGCCGCTTTGCAGATGGGCGGCGTTTTAGGCTACCACTCCGGCAAGTTGTTTCGCCTTGACGGGCAGGATCTCCGAACGGCGACCATGACGGGCATGGCGGCATTTTTTACGGCCCTGTTTGGCACGCCGGTAGGAGCGGCGGTATTTGCAATTGGCGTCATCAGCGTTGGCACGATTTATCATGCCGCGATGATTCCCTGTCTGGCCGCTTCGTTGACGGCCTTCGGGATTTCCCAGCTGCTGGGCGTCGAACCGACGCGCTTTGCGGTGGATGTTCCGCCGTTGGATGCAAAGATGGTTGTTTTCGTGGCGGTATTTGCGGTTTTATGTGCATTGTTGTCGGTGATTTTTTGCGAGACAATGCATTTTACTGGGCATCAGTTTTCCAAGCGTTTCCCCAACCCTTGGATACGTGCGGCAGCAGGCGGCTTTGTAATTGCTGCTTTGACGGCGGTCCTGAGGACGAATGATTATAATGGTGCTGGCATGGATGTAATCGCATCCGCGGTAGAGCAGGGGACCGCGCATCCGGCAGCATTTCTGTTAAAGCTGATTTTTACGGCCATTACGCTGGCAGCGGGTTTTAAAGGTGGGGAAGTTGTACCGTCGTTTTTTGTAGGGGCGACGTTTGGTTGTGTTGTTGGCCCGTTATTGGGAATACCGGCAGGTTTTGCAGCGGCAATCGGACTGATCTCTGTTTTTTGCGGCGTAACGAATTGTCCATTGGCATCAATTTTTCTTGCCGTGGAACTGTTTGGTGACGGCGGTCTGCTCTATTTTGCCATTGCCTGCGGACTGAGCTACATGTTGTCTGGTTACAGCAGCCTCTATTCCAGCCAAGACATCCTATATTCCAAACTAAAAGATACCCTTCTTAAATAGCCATTCCCATGTCTGGGAGGTTTGAACCCCCCATTTCTCTTTTCTCTGGCGAGAGAAAAGAGAAACGGGCCGTTCACGGTCCAAAGAGAAAAGAGCGCTGTTAGGCGCTGTGCTTGCTGCCGGGTTGTACCATTCAACACGAGAAGACCACACGGACTTGACTCTGCGTCTACCGCCGCTGTCGCTCTGCGGTGCCCGCTATAGATTGTTCTTCTGCTGCTTCTTCCTTTGTTGCCGCATTTTTCTCTTCTTGACATCTTCTTCTGTAAGTATAAAATTTTTCCTCCTGCGGCATACTAGCCCAGCACAGGTTTAACCCGCATTGATAAGGGAGGAACTTTCATGGAACAGATCGGTTTGACCATCCTTACAACACTGTTGTCCATTGGTGTCCTGTTTCTGCTGACAAAACTGATGGGCGCAAAACAAGTATCGCAAATGACGATGTTTGACTACGTTGTTGGCATCACCATCGGTTCGGCGGCAGCGGAATTGGCTACCGAACTGGAAGAGCCTGCTAAACCCTTGACCGCCTTAGTGGTCTATGGCATCGTCGCAGTATGCATCTCTTTCCTTACCCTTAAATCCTTTAAGGCCCGAAATGTTGTGACAGGAAAACCCTTAATCCTTTTGGAAAACGGCGTCATTTACCGGGATAACCTCAAAAAAGCAAAACTGGACTTGAATGAATTCCTTACCTACTGCCGAATCGGCGGCTGGTTTGATCTAAATCAACTCCAAACAGCTGTATTTGAACACAATGGAACCGTCAGTTTCTTACCCAAAGAAGCCGACCGCCCCGCAACTCCTACCGACTTGAACCTGAACCCAAAACAGTCCCAAGTACAAACGCCGTTTATCATGGACGGCAAATTGATGGCGAACAACGTCCGACAAGCCGGTAAAGAAGACGATTGGGTACGCCGCGCCTTGCTGCGGCAAGGCTACCGCGATGAAAGCGAAGTCTTCCTCGCCCTCTGGGACGGCAGCGAAACCCTCTCCGTTTTTCCCATGAAACCAAAACAGGACCTATGACGGATATCCCTGGCGGGATATCCGCCTTTTTTGTGCGAAAAGGAACTTGATTTCCGTGCCCGCTCTGCCGTATACTAGAAGTCGCTCTATATCAACCTTAGGAGGTTTTTATGATGAAATATGGACGCGTTTTCAATTTCTCCGCCGGCCCAGCTATCATGCCGGAAGAAGTGTTGGAGGACATCGCTGCCGAAGTCCTCAACTACCGCGGCAGCGGCATGAGCGTAATGGAAATGAGCCACCGTTCCCAAGTCTTCCAGACCATCCGAGACAAGGCGGAAGCCGACCTGAGGGAACTGATGGGGATTCCGGACCAATACAAAGTCCTATTCATTCAGGGCGGCGGTACCGTGCAGTTCGCCATGGTACCAATGAATTTGATGAAAAACGGCACGGCTTGTTATATTGAAACCGGCGCATGGTCCCAAAAAGCTATCCCTGAGGCCCGGCGTTATGGAGAAGTGATCGTTCCCGCTTCCTCCGCAGACAGCCAGTTTTCTTATATCCCTGATTGCTCCAGCCTGGACATTCCCGAAAACACGGATTATGTCTATATCTGCGAAAATGAAACCATCAACGGCATCGCCTGGCATACGCTGCCGGATACCAAAGGCAAAACGTTGGTTTCAGATCAATCTTCCCTGTTCCTCTCCCGTCCCTGCGACGTGAGCCGCTACGGTCTGATCTGGGCCGGTCTGCAGAAAAACGTCGGCCCGGCAGGTATGAGCGTCGTGATTATCCGGGAAGATCTTTTACGGGACGACCTCCCGCAATATGTACCAACGTATTTGCGTTACAAGATCCATGCGGAGAACGATTCCCTTTACAATACGCCAAACTGCTGGGCAATTTACTGCTGCGGCAAGGTGTTCCGGTACCTGCTGGACAACGGCGGCCTGGAAGCCCAGGCAAAACGGAATGAAGAAAAAGCCGCTGTTCTATACGACTTCCTGGACGGAAGCCATTATTTCCAGGCTACTGCGGCAAAAGAAGACCGCTCTTTGATGAATGTACGGTTTGTCACCCCTTCGAAAGAAGAAGACGCCGCAGTGATTGCTGCGGCAAAAGCGGCCGGTTTTGAAAATTTGAAGGGTCATAAAAGCGTTGGAGGCTTGCGGGCGTCGATTTACAACGCAATGCCAAAAGCCGGCGTTGAGGCTCTGGCAGATTTCTTGCGGAAATACGAAAAAAAATAACTTCCTTCTCAAAAAACAGGCTGCCCGAAAGGACGGCCTGTTACTTTTTTACCACCTGGAGGTTGACAAGTAGGGAAGAATTTGATCAATAAAATAGATTTGTATTTAATAAGTATTGCTTACAGTTTCTTTTTTTGTTATAATTATGGAGATATAATATGCAATTTTTACAAAGAGAGAGGTGCTTCCATTTTGAATTCCGTAACTGATATCTGGGAAAATGTCCTCCGGCAGCTTCGAGGGAAACTCTCCGAAACAACGATCTCGACCTGGTTCGACGAATTGACCATCGTCGATGTTCGGGGAAACACCTGCTTTCTCCACTGTCCAAACGATTTTAAAAAAGGCTACATCGAATCCTTATTCCTCAACAACATCAAGGACTCCCTTCATGATATCTTCTCTATGAACTTCGAGGTCAAAATCCTCGATGACAGCGGCCTTCTGGAATTTCAGGGCGGCTCTGCGCCTCAGCGCCAATCCGACCGCTTCACCTCCGCGGAATTTACCTTTGAAACCTTCGTTGTCGGCCCTTCGAACAAACTTGCCCACGCCGCTTCTATGGCCGTCGCGGAACATCCTGCCCAGAATTACAACCCCCTCCTCATCTACGGCGACTCCGGCCTTGGAAAAACACACCTCTTGAACGCCATCGCCAACGTTATACGGAAAAATGACCCAAAAGCAAAAATCGTTTACGTCAAAGGCGACGATTTTATCAATGAATTTATCGAACTCATCCGCGCCGGCCGGGGCAGCGAGTTCCGCGCCAAATACCGGCAGGCTGACCTCCTCCTGGTGGACGACGTGCAATTTGTCGCAGGCAAAGACCAGGTGCAAAATGAATTCTTCCATACCTTCAATACCCTCTATGAATCCGGACGCCAGATTGTGCTGACCTCCGACCGGCCGCCGTCTGAGATGACCCTCCTGGACGACCGCCTCCGGACCCGCTTTGAGTGGGGCCTTCTGGCAGACGTGAAACCGCCGGACTTCGAGACCCGGCTTGCCATCGTAAAAAATAAAGCGGCCCTGCTGGGCATGGAACTGCCTGACAAAATCGCCGTCTACGTCGCCCAAAACGTTACCGCCAATGTGCGGCAGCTGGAGGGTACGATCAATAAGATCCTTGCCTATAAAGATCTCCTCGGCAGCGATACCGATGAAGAAGTCGTCACGCGGGCTATGAAGGATATCCTAAAAGACAGCAACGAATACATCCCTACGCCGGAATCGATCCTCTCTTATGTCAGCCGTTACTACAACGTGGATGAATCTATCGTCCGAGGCCAGCAGCGCAACCGCGACGCAGTTACCGCCCGGCAAATTGCCATGTACCTCATCCGCAGCATGACCAGCCTCTCTCAAGACAACATCGGCCGATACTTCGACAACCGCGATCATGCCACTGTCGCCTATTCTCTTGGCCAGGTAGAGAAGAAAATGAAAAAAGACCCCGCTTTTGCCGAGGTCGTCAAAGAGCTGAAAACAAATATCAATTCCCGACACTGATCTTCTCTTTTCCACATTCTCCAGTGGAAACTAAAAAATCCAGTGTTAAAAAAATCCTCTCCGCCCAAATAGGCGGAAAACCTTCCAAATTCTCCACATCTCCCCGTGGAGGCCCAAAACCTTGCAATTTCTCCCTTTTTTCTTTTTTTCAACAAATTTTCACTCTACGTCTACTTTTTCTAAAAACATTTATTTATTTTTCTTTTTTTATAAAAATGGAACTGTCCGCATCTCACGGACACTTCCGTTGACATTCTTTCGCCTGATTACAAAGAGTATACCTCTCAAAAAATTAAAAACTTGCGCCGCGCCGCCGCCGCGGCAGGACGCATAGACTATGGAGGTCCTACCGTATGAAATTCACTTGTGAGAAAGCCTTGCTTCAAAATGCAATCAATACTGTCGCCCGTGCAGTGGCACAGAAAAGCTCCATCCCCGCCTTGGAAGGAATCTTGATCCGGGCGAACGCCCAAGGACTGACCCTTTCTGGTTACAATATGCAGACAGGAATTCAGACGAAACTTTCCGCAAACGTTGTGGAAGAAGGCGAGATTGTAATTGGTTCCCGTTTGTTCGGCGACATCATCCGTAAAATGTACGACGATGTTGTGACATTATCAGTAAACGACCGCATGGTGGTACACCTGAGCTGTGGTCCGGCGGATTTTGAAATTTCCGGCCTGTCCGCAGAGGAGTATCCTGACCTGCCGGAGGTGGAAGATGAATATTCCATCACAATCGACCGGAAGGTTTTGAAGGAAATGATCGAGGAAGTGGCTTTTGCCGTTTCAACCAACGAGAGCCGTCCAATTCACACCGGCGCGCTGTTTGAGATTGCAGACGGAAACCTTACCATGGCGGCAGTCGACGGATTTCGTTTGGCCGTCCGGCGGGAGGCACTGGATAAAATCGAGGGCGGGGCGTTCTCCTTTGTTGCGCCTGGCAACGCTTTGAACGAAGTAAAAAGCATCTGCGGCGATACAAAATCGAACAATTACGAAGCGGAAGAAACAAACAGCGACGAACTCCAAGAGGAGTCTGGAGAAGTCTCCGACAAAAAACGCAAATCCGGCAGCGACGCAAACGAATTGGCAGCAATTACCCTTGGCAAACGGCACATTCTGTTCGCAGTCGGAAACACAGAATTGATCTGCCGGCGGCTGGAGGGAGAATTCTTGGATTACCGCAACGCAGTTCCAAAAAATAACCCGATTTCCGTGACGGTGGAGACCAAGGAATTGATCGGCAGCATCGAACGCGTCTCCGTTATGATTTCCGAAAAACTGAAAAGTCCTGTCCGCTGCGTATTCGATCATGATAAGGTTCTGCTGTCTGCGAAAACCAGCACTGGTGAGGCAAAGGATATTTGCCCCATTGCAGGCGACGGCGGCGGGCTGGAAATCGGCTTTAACAACCGTTATTTGATGGAAGCGCTGCGCTATGCGCCTGCGACGACAGTCCGCGTCGAACTGAATACGGGAGTTTCTCCTGCCCTGATTCTGCCGGTAGAGGAAGATGGAAAATTCTTGTATATGGTTCTCCCGGTGCGTTTGAAAGCAAATTAAATGGTTTTATCCCCTGGAAAGTTTTGATTTTGGTGAAAAAAGGAAATGCTTATGGTAGCAAAGGAAATCCTGATCCATACGGAATTTATTAAGTTACAGGACCTGCTGAAATATGCCAACGCGGTAGAAAGCGGGGGAGCAGCTAAGGAATGTATCCAAGCGGGGGAGGTCCTAGTAAACGGTGAGACCTGTACCCAGCGGGGGAAAAAGTTACGTTCCGGAGACCGGGTGGAGTACGACGGCGCGGCTTATACAGTGAACTATGCGGGTTGACCGGCTGGAGCTGGAGGGTTTCCGCAATTATGAACGGCAAGCCGTTGCATTCGACCCGCAGTGCAATGTAATCTGGGGCGAGAATGCTCAAGGGAAAACGAACCTCTTGGAAGCAATCGCATACCTCTCCTGCGGCCGGTCCCCGCGGACGCGGACAGACCGGGAATTGATCGGGTTTGCAAAAGACAGCGCACGCCTGTCTGCACAGGTCTTTGCCCGTGAACGAGAGTTTCAGATACAGGCGGACCTTATGCGGGGGCGACGAAGGCGGCTGTGGGTGAACCAGGTGCCGGCAAAAACTGCCGCCGCGCTGAGCGAGGTATACAATACCGTTCTGTTCCGTCCGGAGGATTTGTTCCTAATCCGGGAAGGCGCCGCTGTCCGCCGGAGGTTTATCGATCATGCCCTCTGCCAGCTGCGGCCCCGTTATGCCGCCGCCTTGGCGGCTTATAACCGGGCCCAGGAACAGAAGACCCGCATCCTGCGGGACGCGGAGGAACGTCCCAGCCTGTTGGAAACGCTGCCGGAATTCAATGATCAAATGGTCCGCTATGGAGCAGTAGTGGTACACTACCGTTTCCAGTTCGTGCAGCGGCTGGACGAGTATGCCGCTATACACCATCGGGAGTGCTCCGGCGGACGGGAAGAGCTGACGATCCAATATCAGACGGTTTCCAGCGTGGAAGACCCGTCGGCGGATTTGCCGGCGCTGGCGGAAGCGTTGAAAAAACATATGGAAGACCATCAGGCGGCGGAGCGGTCGTCGCGGCTGTGTCTCTCTGGACCGCATAAGGATGATCTTTTAGTAAAGATTGATGGGCGGGAGGCAAAACAGTATTCCTCCCAGGGCCAGACCCGTACGGCCGCGCTGGCATTGAAATTGGCGGAACGGGAGATTTATAGGAACGTATCCGGCGAATATCCGGTGCTGCTCCTGGACGATGTTTTGAGCGAGCTGGACCCAAAGCGTCAGGATTTTGTGCTGAACCGTATTGCCGAAGGGCAGGTATTCATTACCTGCTGCGAGGAGGACCGCTTGACGAGCCTGTTAGGCGGCCAGGTGTTTCACGTGGAACATGGTGCGATCCATTAAGCTTTTTACTGGATTCTATGAGGTTATCAATGTAATTATGTATCTTCATTTGGGACAAAACGAGATTCTTTATGACCGGCAGGTGATTGGAATTTTCGATTTGGATAAATGCAGCTGCGGGAAGCGTACCCGGGACTATCTGGCAAAAGCCGAGAAAGAAGGCGTTGTGCTGGACATTTCCGGCGACCTGCCGCGGTCGTTCATTGTGTGCGACCATCCTTATCACCGGCAGATCGTCTACCTCTCCCAGCTTAGCCCTGCGACCCTGCAAAAGCGGGCGGAGAGCCTTGCAATGGAATAGCAGCGGTACTTCCGTTTTTCTGAAGCAAACAATCTGCGGCGGCATAAAAAATGGGCGCCGCTGTAAAGGAGAAGAATATGAGCGAAAACGAGATCCTGCAATCCACCGCGGTCGACGCGGAGAATGAGTATGACGCATCGGAAATCCAGGTCTTGGAAGGCCTGGAGGCCGTGCGGAAAGTGCCGGGGATGTATATTGGTTCTACCAGTGAATCCGGTCTGCATCATCTGGTTTATGAAATCGTGGACAACTCCATCGACGAAGCCCTGGCGGGTTATTGTACCAATATCACCGTAACCATCAATCCGGACGAAACGGTCACGATAACCGACAATGGACGCGGCATCCCGGTGGATATCCAGCCCCAGACGGGGAAACCGGCTTTGGAAGTCGTGTTTACTGTCCTGCACGCCGGCGGTAAGTTTGGCGGCGGAGGTTATAAAGTCTCCGGTGGACTGCACGGCGTAGGTGCATCGGTGGTTAATGCTATGAGCGAGTGGCTGGAGGTCCAGGTCCATAAAAACGGGGAAATATACGAGATGAAATTTGCCCGTGGAAAAATTACACAGGAAATGAAAGTGGTGGGACGGACCAACCATAACGGAACGACCGTTACCTTTAAGCCCGACGCCGAAATGTTTGATACCGTCGTGTTCAACTACGACACCCTCCACACCCGGATGCGGGAGGAAGCCTTTTTAAATGCCGGCCTTCGGATCCAGACGGTGGACCTGCGGCCTGGTATGGAACAAGAAGACTCCATGTGTTATACCGGAGGTATCCGGGAATTTGTTTCCTGGCTGAACAAGAGTAAGGACGCCATTCACGGCGAAGTGATCTATATGTCCGGACAGAAGGATGACTCCATAGCGGAAATTGCGCTGCAATACCACGACGGATATAACGAAACCATCCTCTCCTTCGCAAATAATGTGCATACCCCTGAGGGAGGTATGCATGAAGAAGGTCTGAAACGGGCTTTGACCACGGTGCTGAACGCCTACGGCAAAAAAATCAATCTGCTGAAAGACGATGAAAAGCTGTCGGGCGATGATTGCCGGGAAGGCCTTACCTGCGTCATTTCCGTTAAACTCACGGATGCTCAGTTTGGCGGCCAGACAAAGACCAAATTAGGCAACGCAGAAATCCGGACCCTGGTAAATAACCTTGTTATGAGCAAGCTGGATACCTACCTGGAAGAGAATCCTCAGGTGGGACGCATGATCCTGGATAAGGCCTTAACCGCCAGCCGGGCCCGGGAGGCCGCTAAGAAAGCCCGGGAGTCCATCCGCCGCAAAACGGCCCTGGGCGGCGCGGCAATGCCGGATAAACTCCGGGACTGTAACGAAAACAATCCGGAACTCACCGAAATCTACATCGTTGAGGGCGACTCCGCAGGCGGCTCCGCCACACAGGGGCGGGATTCCCGGTTCCAGGCCATCCTGCCGCTCTGGGGCAAGATGCTGAACGTAGAGAAAGCCCGGGCGGATAAGGTGTATGGAAACGATAAATTGCAGCCTGTTATTACCGCCCTCGGCGCAGGTATCGGCGACGAGTTCGATGCAAATAAGCTCCGTTACCACAAAGTAATCATTATGGCCGACGCCGATGTGGATGGTTCCCATATCCGTACTCTGCTGCTGACCTTCTTCTTCCGCTTTATGCGGCCGCTGATCGAACAGGGCTATGTCTACTCCGCTGTACCGCCGCTGTTCAAGCTTACCCGCGGTAAAACCACCCGCGTGGCTTACGACGAGCCGGAACGGGACCGTATTTCTGCCGAAATGCGGGGAGGCAACCCAAATGTAAAAGTCGATATCAGCCGGTTTAAGGGCTTGGGTGAGATGAATCCTCATGAGCTTTGGGAAACTACTATGGACCCGGAAACCCGTACCCTGCGGCGCATTACCTTGGACGACGCAGTGAAAGCCGATGAGACATTTACCGTCCTCATGGGCGAAAAGGTGGAACCTCGGAAGGAGTTCATCGAGAAGAATGCCAAGTATGTGGTGAACCTGGATTATTGAGGAAATTTTTTTATGGAAGAAATAATTGCAAAAAAAGAGGTTTCAGAACTGCCTGAGGAGATTTGGATTCATTATGCGAATCAGGAGTTTAACACCGGCGAGAATACGCAAATCCCAGACTTGTCGGAGAACGGCGTGAGGGATATCGTTGAGAAGGTGCGGAATGGAACTTACTTGAGTTTGTTCCTATGCCCAGACGAGTGCGGTGAGGAAGGGTTTCTCCTGCTGGAAAGCACAGAGGATTTGATTGCCCTCGAAATCTGGGATGAAATGAAACAGATAACCTGGTCTTCTTTTGACCCGGCCTTCCTGGATTCCGACGCGATATCCCCTATTGAGGCAAGTGATGGACAGTCGATTATCCCTATGCGGATTACAATGCGGGACCGTGAACTCGCGGCAAAATGCGTGGAATGGTATATTCATACCGGAGAGCCTTATCCTGGGATGGAATGGCTGAAAATGAGCTGATAGAGTTTTTAAAAATAGGAACCTCTAGCAAGGAGGAAAAAGAATAAATGAGTAAAAAACCCCAATATGATCCCGAAGAAATCCGGTTTCCAGACCAGAAGATTGTCGAATCTCCCCTGGTTCCAGAAATGGAAAAATCCTACATTGATTACGCTATGAGCGTCATCGTCGGCCGTGCGCTGCCTGACGTGCGGGATGGCTTGAAGCCAGTCCACCGGCGTATCCTCTATGCAATGTATGAGGACAACCTGACGTATGACCATGCTTTCCGAAAGTGCGCCACCGCCGTCGGCGATGTGCTGGGCCGCTACCACCCCCATGGAGACGCTTCTGTCTACGACGCCTTGGTGCGTCTGGCACAGGATTTTTCCATGCGCTACATGCTGGTTGACGGACACGGTAACTTTGGCTCCGTTGATGGCGACCCCCCAGCCGCTTACCGGTACACGGAGGCGCGTTTGGCCCGGATCTCCGACGAAATGCTCCGGGAAATCGAAAAGGATACCGTAGATTGGGATCCTAATTTCGACGAGAGCCGGAAAGAACCAAAAGTCCTCCCCTCCCGCTTCCCCAACCTGCTGGTGAATGGTTCCAGCGGCATCGCCGTCGGCATGGCAACCAATATCCCGCCCCATAACCTGCGGGAAGTGATTGGCGCGACGATTTGCGTGCTGGAAAACCCAGATGCGGATTTGTCCGAATTGATGCATTATATCAAAGGACCGGATTTCCCAACACGGGGCATCATCATGGGACGTTCCGGCATCCGCGCCGCTTATGCGACCGGCCGGGGACGGCTGACTATCCGCTCCAGACATGAGTTCGAGGAATTTGGCCAGAACCGGACACGGATTGTCATTACCGAAATCCCGTATCAGGTCAATAAGCGGATGCTGATCAAAAATATGGCCGATCAGGTGGAAGATAAACGCCTGGATGGGATTTCCAATATCCAGGATGAGTCCGACCGGAACGGTATGCGGATTGTCATCGAGTTGAAACGGGACGCAAATCCACAGGTGGTTTTGAACCGTTTGTTCTCTCAGACGCAGCTGCAGACTACATTTGCCATCAATATGCTGGCGCTGGTGAATATAGACGGTAAATTACAGCCGAAAATTTTGTCACTCAAGCATATTCTGGATGAATATATTGCCCATCAGGAACAGGTTATTATCCGCCGGACAAGATATGACCTGCGGAAAGCCCAGGAGCGGGCGCATTTGCTGGAGGGCCTGCTGATTGCGCAGGACAACATCGACGAGGTAATCAAGATTATCCGTACCAGCTACGATAATGCAAAGGATAACTTGATGAGCCGTTTTGCTTTGGATGATATCCAGGCGCAGGCAATCTGTGATATGCGTATGATCGCCCTTCAAGGTATGAACCGAGAAAAACTTGAAAACGAATATAAAGAGCTGGAGGAGAAAATCGCCTACTTCAACAAAATACTCGCGGATGAGGGTCTCGTGCGCCAGATTCTGAAAGAGGAACTGACTGCTATTGCGGAGAAATACGGCGACGAGCGCGTGACCGAAATCCAGGATGTGGAAGATGAAATCGACATCGAGGATTTGATCGAGAAAGAGGAGTGCGTGTTTACGCTGACCCAAGCTGGCTATATCAAGCGGACGCCAGTGACGGAATATGCGGCGCAGTCCAAGGGCGGTATGGGTAAGAAGGGTATGACGACCCGGGACGAGGATGCGGTCGTAGATGTGTTTACGGCGTCGACTCATGACTATATTCTATTCTTTACGGATACTGGTAAGGTTTACCGTAAGAAAGGTTATCAGATTCCTGTTTCGGGTAAGACTGCTAGAGGAACCAATATTATCAATATCATCCAGACAGAACAAGGCGAACGCGTGCAGACAATGATCCATACGCGGTCCATAGAAGACGACGGGCGTTTTCTGTTCATGGTGACGCGGAACGGCACCGTAAAACGCTTACCGGCAAATACGCTGAAGAATTTGCGGAATAACGGCATCCGGGCCCTGCGGATGGATGAGGGCGACCAGCTGATTACTGTGCGGGAAACGGATGGAAACCAGAAGATTTTGATTGCAACACATGGCGGCATGGCGGTGTGTTTTGATGAGAATGATGTGCGTCCGATGGGCCGTGACGCGGTAGGCGTGCGGGGCATTAAATTGAAAGAGGACGATTACGTCGTTGGCGCAGCCTGTGCGAAGGACGGTTGTGAGATTCTCTCCATTACAGAGAAGGGCTTTGGAAAGCGTACGCCGGTTGAGGAATACCGGGTGACAAACCGGGCTGTGCAGGGAATCAAGAACTATATGATAACGGAAAAAACGGGAAATGTTGTTGGAATCAAGGTGGTAGACGGCAGCGAGGATTTGCTGCTGGTGACACAGAGCGGCATTTTGATCCGGACGGCGGTGGAAAACATCCGGTCAGCCGGACGGGCGACACAAGGCGTAATTGTGATGCGGTTCAAAGAAGAAGGCGATCATGTGATTTCCATGGCGTTGACGCAGAAGGAAGAAGCGGAAACAGATTTGGAAGCAGAAGGAACGGCAGAGTCAACCGCAGAGAACAAAGCAGAGAACAAAGAAGAATCATAAAAAAGGGCGGCCAGAAGGCCGCCCTCTCCTAAAAAAGCGAAGGCAGCAGGAGAAAGAGAACAAAGCGGTAGAAGTACAATCCTCAGTGGGCACCGCAGAGCGACAGCGGCGGTAGACGCAGAGTCAAGTCCGTGTGAACTTCTCGTGTTGAATGGTACCATCTGACAGCAAGCACAGCACCTTCCAGCGCTCTTTTCTCTTTGGACCGTGAACGGCCCGTTTCTCTTTTCTCTGGCGAGAGAAAAGAGAAATGGGGGGTTCAAACCTCCCAGCTATGGGAATGGCAGAATCAAACGTGCCGCGCCGCGAGGCGCGAGATGGCATAATTTGGAGAAATTATGAAACGTGTGACAATTTATACGGATGGAGCTTGTTCGGGGAATCCGGGGCCAGGAGGATGGGGCGCTATCCTGATGTATGGGGAACATAAAAAGGAACTTTCCGGCGGGGAGGCCAAAACAACTAACAACCGGATGGAATTGACGGCTGTGATCAAAGCGCTGTCGCTGTTAAAGGAACCATGTGCCGTAGACCTGTGGTCAGATTCCAAATATGTGATTGATGCGCTGGAAAAAGGCTGGGCACGCGGCTGGAAAAAACGGGGATGGGTCAAAAGCGACAAAAAACCGGCGCTAAACCCGGACTTGTGGGAACGTCTTTTGCAGTTGGCCGACGTTCATCAGCTAACCTGCCATTGGGTCAAGGGCCACGCCGAAAACGCATTCAACAACCGCTGCGATGAAATGGCAGTTTCTGAAAGCAAACGATTTCTTTAAGATCATTCACAAACTGTTTACAAGGATAACATACTTTAGAAAAAATTATCCGGTATCTTAATACTCAGCAAAGGGTACTCCCAACCCGATGCGTTTTCTCCCTCCTAAAACACACATCAAAGGGGACCACTCCGGTGGTCCCCTTTGACGTTGTTCTCAGAATATTTTTTTAATGCCATCCAGCAGGTCCCCCGCATTGGATGCGGCGAGTTTTGCCTTGACGCTGGTCACCAGCGGCTTGAGCTGGTCGTCCGGAAGGTCAACTCCAAGCAGTTTCTCAATCGTCTTGATGGGGTCTTTTTGGAAACTGTCCAGCAGCTTTTTGTCGCTTTGCAGTCTTTTTACCAGTTCTTCCACTTTTTCCTTGATCTCTAGTTTTTTGTCCATCATTCTGCTCCCTTTCGTCAAATTTGGCAATATTATAAAGAATCCTTAGGATGATTGTCAACCGGGTTTTCCACGGAAACAGTTGAAATTTTACAGGACATCTTGTAAACTGTAGCTGTTTATCACAAAAGGGTGAAAGGATTGGATGGAATATGAAATTCAAAAGCCCAATCGGAATGCGTACCATTAAAACGGTCATCGCAGTATTCCTGTGCTTTGTGATCGACCACTTCCGGCAGGGAGGGATTCCATTTTATGCTGCAATTGCGGCTATCTTGTGCGTGCAAAAAGATATCAATTCGAGCATCAAGGCAGCAAAAAACCGGGAGATTGCAACCTTAATCGGCGGCGCATTTGGCATGGTTTTTTTGATCTTTGAAAAATATGTCTACTATACCCCCTTTCCCCTGGTGCGCTATCTGGCCCTTTCCCTCCTTCTGATCCCGATTATCCAGGTATCGGTTCAATTCCATCTCCAGAGCGGCACCTATTTGATGTGCGTGGTTTTCTTATGCGTAACGGTGACCCATGGCAACGACGACAGCCCAGCCTTGTTTGCAATCAGCCGCGTGATCGATACAACAATTGGCATTGCGGTTGCATTGGCGATCAATAGCCTGCCAAGCAAAAAAGCCTCCAGCGAAACGCTGGAGGCTCCTAAGAAAACCGATTAGCAATATCTAAAAAGAGAACGCTGAAAGATGCGAGATAAACCACCCATTATGGGCGCGTTATTTTGCGGGAATCGATTTCATATTGCGGATTTTGGAAAATAACGGTTTATACCGCCGGACTCCCGATGGAAGATGCTTCCCTCCGCCTCCAAATGGTCCAGATGGGAAAGCGCTTCGCCAACAGCAAAAAATTTTTGTGTCAGTGGAAAAGACGCCCAGTCCCGACACCGGATGCTCCAGCGCATGAAACTGGCGATTTCATAAGCAGTCAACCCCGGTTTCTGCTCCACGATGGACAACGCCGCCGCCAGGCGGTGGGCA
This sequence comes from Oscillibacter sp., assembly GCA_022795445.1. Lineage (GTDB taxonomy): Bacteria > Bacillota > Clostridia > Oscillospirales > Oscillospiraceae > Oscillibacter. Next base: position 19,149 of record JAAWGR010000038.1, read on the forward strand.
TGGTGTTCCTTCAGTTCTTCCACCCGCTGGACTGGATCCCCGCGCTCCTCACGGTGGGCAGGCATGAGTAGTTTTATGGGGAGGCTGCGCACCCGTTCCAGGCTTTCCAGATAGCTGCCTAGGGCGTCCGGCATCCGTTCCCAGCGGCAGATGTTTGACGTGATGTGGAAAAGGATATGGTCACCGGAAAACAGCCAGCCTGCTTCCGGCTCGTAAAGACACATATGACCCGGCGTGTGTCCAGGCGTTAAGATACATTGCAGCTTGTGCCCTCCGTAAGACAGCATATCCCCGTCTTCCAAAGGCGTGTAACGCCAGCCTTTCGGTACAGCGTTCTGCGCCGGGTTGGTATTCCAGAGGCCATCCATCTCCTCTTGTGTAAAACCTTCCCGAACGTAAGATTTGTAAAACCGCCGCCAAAAAGCGTCGTCTAATGCTTCGTCCACACCAGGGCCGTCTATACGGCTGATATAAATTTGTCCGCTCTCCGGCAGCAGTTCTGGGGCAAGGCCGGTATGGTCGCTATGGAGATGGGTGAGGAAAATATCAAGCCGGTTCCGGTCAACGCCCAGGGCGTCCAACTGCCGCTCCATTGCTTCCCGGCAAGGCGCCTGCCGAAAACCGGTATCGATCAAAAGGCTGCGGTTCTGCCCAAAGATCAGGTAACTGTTCAAGGTCTTCAGGGGACTTCCTGCCAGGGGGATTGGAAGTCTCCAGAGATTATTTGCAAGCAGTTCCATCCGTTGTTCCCCTTTCCCATGGACTCCCAAAATTGTAACATAGATTCTTCAAAAGAGCAATCGGATGTTTTTATGTTCCCTTTTGAGAAAAGTGTTGCCGAGGGATCCCTTTGGCAGTTTCTGCAAAACCAAGTTGACGCTGTAATACCTGGGTGATATAATCAGTTCAGCATAATGGTAGTTTTTTTGGGGGAAAAGCATGGGAAAAATTATTGTGTTGTTAATTTCTGTGCCGTTAATGATAGCAGCTGTCGTGTGTGCTTTATTTGCTGATAGGATAGATACGGTTGTTAAAGGTGATAAAAAGGTAAAAAAAGTGATTATCGTGTTTAGTGTGGGAGTATTATTTGTTTGTACGATTGCTATTCTTGCAAGCATCTTATCTCAATTATCCTAACTGTCAACTTCCAATTTATCGAGCAGTTACATGTCTGTATAGGGTAACTGCTCGCTTTAGATTTTTTGACGAATCATTTTGTCAAATGGCGTTGAGCAATACCAATCTGAAAAGGGAGTTTTTATGAATGTGACTTTTCTCCACGGTTTGGGTCAAACCTCTGAGAGCTGGCTGAAAACAACTGCACATTTGCCGGAAACCATCGGTGCAGAGTGTTACAATCTTTTCCAGTTCCGCGGCGAAATCAGCTATCCAAATTTGTATCATGCCTTTGAACAAAGCTGCGGAACAAGGGCTGTACATCTCTGCGGACTGTCTTTGGGGGCGGTGGTAGCGCTGAACTTTGCAGTCGGCCACCGCCAACAGGTGGAATCCTTGGTGTTAATTGCGCCACAGTATAAAATGCCGCGGTTTCTGCTGGGCATTCAGAATTTTATCTTCCGTTTTCTCCCAGATAAAGCGTTTTCAGAAACCGGCTTGGCAAAGCGGGATATTCTGCGTTTGACGGCCTCCATGGCGGCGCTGGATTTCCGTCAGGAGCTGAAACGGATTTCCTGTCCCGTGCTGATCGTCTGTGGGGAGAAAGATCGGGCAAACCGCAAAGCCGCGTGTGTATTGGCTGATAAAATTCCCGGTGCAAAACTACAGATACTGGATGGCGCAGGACATGAGGTAAACAAGGATTCGTCTGCCGAATTGGCAGCGCTCCTCTCCTCCTTCTATGAAACGGTTTTATAAACCCGGTATTCAAAATTACTTCCACTTTAAAAGCCCGTTAAATTCCTTCAGATCCTCTTTCGTATCTTCAGGAAGACGGTTGTATTCCATATTTTGGATGGCTCCTTCCAAGGCGTATAAATGCACCAAGCAGACGTTCGGATAACGCATTTTCAATAGGGAAAATACCTGTTTAGAACCGGACGTCCTTAGCTTTTCCGGAGTATCAATGCCGATATCCATCAGTTTTCTTGCCATTTCCTTCCCAATATTTTGCAGTTCGGTTAATTCTGTCATAATACATCTCTCCCAAGAGAACATTTGTCAAGGGGGATTTCACCCAAAAGATGAAATTTCCCCGATAAACTGGAATTTATAGCTCGCTTTTGTTATTACTGCCCTCATCAATATGCGTATTTTTATGAAGTTTAGCCACGATGATTCCAGTACATGTCACAATGACAACGCATAGATACATACAAATGCCCAAAATACATCCAAAACCATAGCCCCCCAAACCATTAAAAAAGTTCCCTGCCAAATCAGATACAAACATTCCGCCAATAGCGACTGCAATCCCCGCTAAGATATATTGCCAAATATTTTTCATACTTTTCCTCCAAACACCGATTTGCCATTTTATCACAAGCCAAGTATACCACCGATGCGAATGACATTCAATCCTCATTTATAGGCGCTGATAGTAGTGGCAAGCAATGCCCCGGTATATACCTGGCACAGCTTGTTGGTGGCCGATGGCACCCAAGCCCCTATCCCATCGACGCAGTTGCGTCTGATGCACAAGCCGCCGTTGGCGTCTGCTGGTATATACTGGGCAGGGAAAAACTGCACCAGTGGAACCGCACCCGGAGGGCGCACGGCTGCCGTAGGCAGTATCACCACAAGCCATCAGCTAGTGGTGAGCAAGTGCGCTTTTAGCAGAGGGCCGACAAAGAGAACGGAGCGCCCAGGTCATCCCCGGACGCTCCCACTTCGGTTCCCTTCTGCTAATCGATCACCGCCCCTTCAGCCTGTGCCATTTTGCCACAAATGAACCGCAGTCAATGTAATGTAGTGGTCTGGTAAAACCACCCTTTATACAATACATCTCATGAAAGATTGTTGAGGTTGATGATAACAGATATCGAACAGAAATGCAAGTGCATTTGTTGAATCCCTATTGCCTGGAGGGGCAATCTATGTTAGAATATAGGATACCAAATATGAAAAGGATGGTTGAGACATGAAAAAATTGTGGAAACTGGCGCTGGCGTTCACCGCGTGCGCCGCGGCCCTGTGCCTCACCGCTGCTGCGGCCGAAGCAGATACGGCTCCCATTAAGGTGTGGGGGACAGTTTCCCCTTGGGATGGGGAAGGCATTTTTCTCAAGAACGGCGATGAAGCGGATAACTTCAGCGAAGTCGTTGTTCACCTGGGCGATGCTCCGGTCGTAGATGCCGAGACCGGCTTGCCGCTGGATGTAGAAGACATCCAAGAAGACGATACGCTGTATGCCTGGATCAACCCTGCGGTCACGTTGAGCCTGCCGCCCCAGGGAAGCGCGATTGTCGCCGTAGGCAACGTGCCTGCGGATGGAGCTGTTCCTGAGTATTATGAGATTGCCATGAAGCCTGTGATGCCTATGGACAGCAGCGAGATGGAAGTTCAGACGGTAGGCGGCAAGACGTTTACCGTACCAGCCGATGTGGAAATCGGACCCTGGCTGACGCGCCAGATTGTAACTTTGGAGGATTTGATTCCCGGCACACAGGTCCTGGTTTGGAAGGATGCTGAAGGCAAGGCAGAAAAAATTATCGTTTTTGCATACGCTTATGAGGGATATTTGAATCTCCTGGCTGCTTCTCATGGGGAATTGCTGGCTTGCATAAATGGTGAATTTGACGACGAAACGCCCCAGTTCTCCTGCAAAAAGGCGGAGAACGGTACCGCGTTGGTTCCTGTGCGGGCGGTGGCGGAAGCTATCGGGTGTGAGGTGCGCTGGGACAAGGAGCTTGGTGCTGTGGTGAGCCGCAACGGGGATGTGGTCCTCTCCGCAAAGCCCGGCGCGGAAGTCATCCAGACAAGCGAAGGAGAATGCGGCATTTCTGTTCCCTGTGTGCTGGAAAACGGTGTAACGTATCTGCCTGCGGCGGATTTGGCCTATTGGCTGAACGTGTTTTTTGTCGGATAATGTATATTTGCCTCGAATCCGGGTAAGCTGGTTTTGAGGTGAAAATGATGGGAGATATCCCCTTAGAAGTCGAAATGCCATTGGGGCTTGGTATGGCTATGGCCCAATTTCCGGCGGCAATGGAGAAATATGCCGCGCTGTCGGAAGAAGACCGCAGAATACTGATCGACCGTGCGCGGTCAGCTCGCTCACGGAAGGAAATGCGGGCTTGTGTGGATGATCTGCTGAAGTAAAAAGAGCCGCCGTGAAAACGGCGGCTCTTTTTTATGCTTTTTAAAGAAGACGTATCCTTTATGCAAAAGTCAGCTGGAACTGTGCGCCGGGATCTCCTGCAAAGGCAATCAAGCCTTCTGCGGCTAGCTCGGCGGTGTTGTCGTCCCACAGGACAGAAGAAGCGGTCAGTTTGTTTTCCGCATCGTAGACCCAGAAACCTGCGTTCTCCGGGACTTGGACAGTCATGGTTTTTCCCGCGGCGTTTTCACCCACATGATACCAACGGGCGTAACCGTTTGGCTGGATGGTAGTGACGGCGCTGTTGTTTTTTCCAGTGGAGAGGACTGGCGCGGCGTCGGCGTCCATGAAAATGCTGCCATTGCTCTGGTAGACCCAGGCAGCGCCATTTTCATCCTTTTGAATTTTCAAATCAACGCCGTCCCGGCCCATGTTGCCGGGAATCTGGAGCACATAGAGAAGATTATTTTCATCCTCAATACGGTAACCGAGGCTGTATCCGGGAATGCTGTCTATCGCTCCATCCGTTGCTGTACCAGTTTGGCTTATGGATAGATAGATCTGAGAACTGTAACGCTCATTCATAGGCAGAAGGTTTGTTGTAGACATGAAGGTATCCCAGGATTCCTGCAATTCGTCAGAAATCGAATTCTCCGGCAGTTTCATGGCGGCATAATTGGAGGTTCCCAGTCCGCCCAGGCCGGGAAGGTCGGCGAATGCTTTTTGATAGAGATAGGTTTGTCCGTTGGATTCCTCTATAAATTTCAAGTAAGCCGTGCCGGTTTCGTCCCGGAATGTTCCGTCGTTATGGTAAGTAAAGGTTTGGGCAGGAACGTCAGGCTGGGTTGGATATCCCATAGTCAAAGTTCCATCCGCAGTTATGTCAACTTTATAGGGCATCATAGAGCCATAATAACCTGTATATTCCATAAGGTCTTTCGGCATGTCGGCAGGAGCAGCTTCCGGCAGTGTGGGAGCAGTTTGGTCGACAATGATGTCCTGATCTTCCAATGCCTTTACCAGCATCTGGGAAGCCGCCATTTCGTTGTAAGTAGATAAGCCGCCGGAGGAGAGTACAGCTGCTGAAAGGTTGTATTTTGGAAGGATTACAAGGCCAGAGTGGTAGTATTGGGTATCGCCGCCCTTGACAAGAGCTTGGATGTTATTTTGACGGAAGGGGAACCAGTCTATGTTATCCCAGCCCAGGCCAAAGGACAGTGCGTCCAGGGTGTCCTCCGGCCAGATACCTTTGGCATATTCCGGCGCGGCCATAGCGTCCAGGGAGGATTGTTTTAAGAGGGTTTCGCTCGTCAGCGCGCCGCCGAAGGAAGCGAGATCTTCTGCGGTGGTGTACAGACCGCCCGCGCCCAGGACGCCCAGGCAGTCCATGGGCAGGGGCTGCTCATTGTCTGCAGAGAAAGTTGGTGCGTAATCAATGTTTCCATCAGCAGGGATGTAGATATGATTGGAGGGAGAGATTGGCTTTGCAATGTTTTCCCGGAGGTAGTCGATAAAGTCCTGTCCAGAGACGGCCTCCACAATAAGTTCTGCCAAGGTAAAGCCATCGTTGCAATAGACGCTGTATGCGCCGGGATCAGCTTTAAGGCGTTGTGTAGCGAGCTGTTCCAGGAGGTGGTCGGTTGCATAAGAGCTGGGGTCATTGAAGAGCATGGCGTTGTTAAAGGTGGAACCCATGAGACCGGAGGAATGGTTCAGGAGCATTCGGACCGTGATATCTTTGTAGCGTTCATCGGCCATTTTGAATGTGGGAAGGTAAGTGGTAACGGGTTGATCGAGGTCCAGCTTACCATCCTCAGCCAATTGCATAACGGCGACCGTGGTATAGATTTTGCTGACGGAGCCGATGCCATAGCAGCGTCCGGCGTCGGGGTCTGGGGAAGGTTCAAGGCCGCTTGCAATGATTTCGCCTTCCTGCCAGACAGCCCAGCTGATACTGGATGCACTGCCGTAGGTCAAAGCTAAGGAGGCAGCCTCCTTGGCAGTTTCCTCCAGAGTTTTGGAAGACGTTTCTGGAGTGGTAGCGTCTTCTGCTGCAAGGACAGGGACTGCAAGGTTAAAGCTCAATATTAGGGTCAATAACCATACCGCAGTTCGTTGTAAGGGGTGCATTTTTTCTTTCATTTCCATTCCTTTCCCGCTTCTAAATTGGAAGCGTATCCATAGGGTATCCCTAGGATACACCTTCCCCCAAGGGTAAGGTCAAGAGAAATATTGTAAATTTTTCATTGCTTCCCAGCAATGCGGGGCGCACCTGCGGTGGGCGCGCCTCGCGGCGCGGAACGTTTGATTTCAGCTATTCCATAGCTGGTAGATTTGAACC
>JAAWGR010000039.1 GCA_022795445.1 Oscillibacter sp.
GATGGTTGCTGCGTCGATCAGGGGATCGTCCTTCAGCGCCTCGTAATCGTAGGTGCTCAGCGGCTTGCTGTATGCCTCAAAGATGCCGGAAACGCTCATATAACGGGGATTGTTGAGCTCCTTGATGCAGGTGCAGCTTCTCCGCAGTCTGGGGGCCAACCTGGGCGGTATCGCCGTCGATGGCCTGGCGGCCGCACATCACGATGTTGTCCGCGTCCATGTCGACCTTAGCAACCTTGAAACCTTTGCCAGCCTTCCCCAGCAGATTCTCTTTTGGAACAATGCAGTCTTCAAAGATCAGGTCGTTGGTAGCGCTGCCGCGAATGCCCATCTTCTTCTCGTGTTTGCCAATGGAAAAACCAGGGAAGCCCTTCTCAATAATAAAAGCGGAAATACCATGGTTGCCTGCGTGTTTGTCGGTCATGGCGAAGACGACGAAGGTGGAAGCTTCCGTAGCGTTGGTGATGAAACATTTGGAGCCATTGAGGATATAATTTTTGCCAGAAGCATCGGAACCAGCTTTGGGTTCCGTCAGGCCGAACGCACCCAGCTTCCGTCCGGAAAGCAAATCGGGCAGATATTTCATTTTCTGTTCTTCTGTGCCAAAGGCGTAGATTGGATAGCAGCAAAGGAACGTGTGGGCACAGACGATGACAGATCTAGTGCCGCAGTGCTTAGCGAGTTCCTCCACACAGCGCATAGGCAAGGGTATCGCCGCCGGTGCCGCTATATTTCTTTGGGAAAGGGATACGTAGTATTCCAAGCTTTTCCATTTTCTCAACCGTTTGCGTTCTTCCACGTCGATTTCCTCTGCAAGAGGCTTAACCTCGTTTTCTGCGAACTCGCGTTACATTTTGCGGAGCATTTAATGTTCATTACTCAAAACGAAATCCATACTCATTTCTCCTTTTCGTTTTTTGGTGGAAGCGGATACGGCATAGACCTGTATTCCTCCTCCGGCTGTTTTCCGGTTCCCTGGTGGTTTCCGTTGCCGCTATTATCAAAAAATTGTAATAGGCGGTCAATTCTATTTTTAAACATTGAAAAATAATTCTTCATAGATTTAAATGAAAAATTGTGTGTTTTCTCAGATTGATCCGAAAATTTTCGATGGAATTATCTTGCATAATTTTTGAAAGGAGTATAATTAAATATAATACTAAATAAATTAGAAAAAATGAAAGATATCGTAAATTTTGGTGAAATAATTGGGGGCGAGAAGAAATGGCGGGAACTGCCCTTGGGCAATAGTCTTATAAAGCGCTTTTTGAAGTTGCTTGATTTTAAAAAAATATTATCCGGTATTTTTGAAATAATTTTGAACAACTATTTTTAAAAATAATCTGGTGTGAGTTAAAGAAATTTTTGTTTTTTTCCCTGTATGAATTGAAAGCGCCTGAAAATTATGCTATATTAAAAGAAAATATTTGTCCAAATTCAGGATTTGTGCGGCAGTAATCCGCTGCAAGGAGGCATGACATGGCGAATTACCAATTTGCTACCACTGTTTTGAAAGCGTTCGATGTCTTGGACTGCTTTGAAACTGGAACGGAAGAATTAGGCATCTCCGATATAGCCGCTCAGGTAGGCTTGCCGGCAAGCTCTGTCTATCGTTTGATCCAAAGCCTTGAGTTTGAGGGACTCCTCTTTCAAAATCAAGAGAATAAAAAATACTATCTTGGTTCCAAGTTTTATACCCTTGCCGGAAAGGGTGGCCGCTTTCAGAAATTCCAGCAGCTTGCTTCGAAATATGTAGACGAGTTGGCGGATCTTACACAGGAGACCGTGAACTTGGCAATATGCAGCGGCGACCGGATTTTTAATATCTATAAAAAGGACAGCCCCTATATTGTCCGTCCCAATTTCGCCTTGAATGCGCCCTATCCGGCTCATTGCACGGGAACGGGCCGGATTTTCCTCAGCCAAATGACGGATACTGCCCTCAAGTGGGTTTATGAGAACAGTACGGCTGACATCCCGCAACCGCTCCCAGATTTCCTGGATATGCTGCACAAGGTTCGGCAGAACGGCTGGGCGCAGGATGACCAGGAGTTTACGCCTGGCTTGCGGTGCGTAGCGGCTCCGGTGCGGGCGGCAGGGGAAACGGTTGTGTTTGCTTTGAGTATTTCTGCCCCCACCATCCGCATGACAGATGAGGTCTATGAACAAAGCCGGCAGCTTGTGTTGAAATACGCTGCTTTGATCACGGAGAAATTGCAGGCGTTCTGTTTGACACAGAGCCATGAATAACGATAGAAGACCAAGGCGCAGCTTTATATAAGCTGCGCCTTTCGCCATTCAAACTCTTTGTTTCTGGAGGCTTTCCCAATACGTTTTAATGGTTTTTACAATCATCTCGGCGTCGTTGTCGACGTTAATGCCCATTTCTGAAAGCTGTTCCGAAACATCCTCCGGCAAATTTGCGCCATCGATTGCCTCGTTGAGGCGGCCGCCCATGAAAAATTTCACGTCCATCAAGTGCAGCTCGTACAGTTTCGCTTTCATGGCTTTGGCAAAACTGTACGCCATACCGTTGTAGGTGCTGACTACCAGGAAGTTGCTGCCGGTTTCGATCAAGGTATCGGCGAATTCTTCGACTGGTGTGGCATCGCCAAGATCATACACATTTGCGCCGGCGACCAAAAGGATTTTTTTGATAACCTCTTTTCCGAAAACGTGGATGTCTGTCGCGCCCAGAACGACGTTGATTCCTTCTAAAGGCTTTGTATCAAGTCCGTTGATCCGGCCGATCAAATTGTCCTGGGTAGCGCTGATGGTTTGGATGATGTTCGTTGGGCAAACGGGGGTTCGCCCCCGCATTGCCAGCGTATCCCGTTTGCCAATGCCGAAGTGCCGTTCCAGCTGTTCCGATCCGATGCCTTTCAACACGCCCATGATCTGACCTGCGTGGGTGATATCCACGCCCAGATCGTCCAAACCGTTGAGAACCCGCTCGAAGAAAACGTTTCCGCAGGCGTTCAATAGGCGAGCTTCCTCCTCGATGCGGCCAAAGTCGATGAAGTTCATGTAGTACCGGGCTTTTTCGATCATGATGTCCACAGTGTGGTGGGAGTCGATGATCTCATCTGCCGAAGGAACTCGGATCGCTTCTGTCACTGGAATGGCCGTGACGGCGTGGCCGGTGGGGTATTTCAGCTGTCCGATGATGTCTGCCATTGTGAAGGACGAGAGCGCGCCGTAATTCCGGGGGATGTTCGTGCCAAAGTCAATCGTATTGCCGTAAATCATAGAACCGGGCGTTTTATAGGTGTTGATGTCCCACATGGCTTTGCTGTAAATAATCCGCAGGATTGGATCACTGAACAAGTTTCCGAAGCAGAAATTCATACCGCCGCCCAACAGTTCCTCCACTATGTACCGCTCCAGCCGCGCCCAGCCTGCTAGGTTGGCAAGGTCATGGAACTGAGAACCCATGCCGTCGTCCAGGTTGGAATGGATAATGGTCCCTTGTTCCCGGAAACAGCCCATAACCACAATGGCTTCGCAGGTAGTAATGGTGCGTTCCGACTCCAAATCGAGACCGGGATATTCGTAGCTATAATAGTGCGAGATGTTGCCGATGGTGGTAATACCTGCGTTCAGAGCGTTGACGCAGTTTTCCACAGAGTTCAGCGAGCCGATCATGTGGTCGCCCATATGAACCTGCACCGGCACCTGCTGGCTCAGGATTTTCCACTCGTCCGGAGTGCTGTAAACCTGACCGGTGCCTACTTGAATGCGATCCCGGTATTCCTGCGGCACGCCCATAGAACCGTCCAGGCATACGCCGAATCGGTCGACATACGACCCGGCTGCAGACAGCTTGTCATAAATCTTGCGGAAGCCGTCGGCAGTGGTGCTGACAGAGTTCCATCCAATGTGGCTGTGCTTCATGATCTGCCCAGCCTCCATCATTTTCCGCTTATACTCCGCCTCGGACTTGACGTTATAGGTCTTCATAAACAGGGACTCGCCGATGTTTACTGTTTTTGCAATTTTCTGCCCTTCCGCAATCAGTGTTTTCATATCCGGCAGATCTTTTTCATTGAAGCGTCGGTTGATTTTCAATTCCATAGTTGCCTCCTGTTATTGGGATGGCGGCTTTGCGTGCTGCTTGCACATTGGTTTCTGCTACACACGAATGCTGGCTTTCATGATCGCCAGCGCCGCATCCTCGTCATGTGCCCGCAGCAAGCCTGCTGCATAAAAAATATAATCATGATCCACAAGCGTTTGCAGTTTCCGCGGGATCAGAATCCGCTCATCCTCGCCATCCGCCAAGGCGGCGGCTTGGAGCAGCTCGCGGGAATTCTCCCCGTTCACCAGAATTCCGCCAGTGCCAATGATGGTCTCCACCTCCGCCAAGTTCTTTCCGCGCTGGATTTCACGTGCGCCCTTGGAATAAATGCGTTCCGTTCGCCCCGCGTGGCGCCGGACGGAAATGGAGATTGCTTCCCGGCACAGCGCTTGATCCATGCGCCATTCGGCGTCGGAATCCGCAAGGATGCTGGTATCTGTCAGGCGTTTTTGAACGGCTGCCTCTAATGCCTCTTTTGAAACCTGAGCCTCCTTTGCCAAGATTTCCGCGCCAACCTCCTGTAAAATGCAGATAGAGGATTCCCGCATCCCCATATCGCCTTCTACGGTCCGCTTTGCGTATGGTTCGGGCGCGCCGGTGAGACGGGCGTATTGGTAGCTGCGGTTTGCTTCAAAAGAGTAGACGTCGGTCGTCGCGCCGCCAACATCCACCAGCATCATAGGACCAACCCCCTCGTCTCTTTCTGTGCCGGTGGACAGCAGTTCTCCCGCTGTCAGAACGGCGGCGGGGGTGGGAACCAGTAACTCCCCCAGTTCGTCTTGGACGCCGCCCATCCCGTTCATGTTTACAATACGTTTCATGAAAACGTGGCGTATAATTTCCTCTGCCGGGCCGGTGTTCATTTTTCCTACAGCCGGTATGATATTTTCCGCCAGAAAGCACTCCTTGCCGCTTTGCCGGAACATCTCCCGGACCACGGGGCCAACATCCGAATTCCCGGCATAAATAACGGGAATGCTTGCAGCGCAGCTGCTCAAAACTTCTGCGTTGTGGAGAACAATATCTTGATTTCCTTTTTCGTAGCCGCCGCACAGGAGAACAATTTCAGAGTTTGACTTTTCCAAAGCGCTGGCGTCTTCAGCGGTCAGCCGGCCGAAGAAGTTCGCCATAATCTTAGCCCCCGCGCCGAAAGCGGCGTTTCGTCCGGCGGAAATGCTGAGAGAACGCGTCAAACCTACCACTGCCATCCGTAATCCACCGGCAGCGCTGCTGCTGGCGACCCTCAGCGCTTTCGATGCTGCTTTCTTTCCGATTACAGATTCCACCGCCTCCAGGCATTGCCGCAGTCCAATCCGGGCGTCTATGTGCACGGTGGAGGGGAAACGGTCTGTCATGACGACCTGACGTGCCGCCAAGTCCACACAAGCTACTTTTGTGTATGTGCTGCCAAAATCCAGCAGCGCAGCATACTGCATAGGCTGTTTCCTCCAATCCCTGAAATCCGCCCTGCAAATGCAGGGCGGTATTGGATTTGCTTTCAGAACAAGGACAAAACTGCCAAAATGGCGAAGTAAGCCAGCGCGGGCACGGAGATGAACTTGTCCAGGATATCCACCCAGGAGCCGTATTTGATGACGGAGGTGGGGTTGTACCAGTCGGTACGAATTTTCTTTGCGCCGACAATCCAAGCCAGGTAGAAAGCGATGACGGCGGCGGTGATGCAGTAGAAGACGTTGCCGATCAGGTTATCGAAGAAAGCGAAGAAAGCGTCGCTCCAGACGCAGGGGATCGCGCCCAAGCAGCAAACTACCGCCACAACGGCAATGGCCTTCTTGCGGGACCAGCTCAGGCCGTCTATCAGGCTTGCGGCGGGGATTTCCAACAAGCTCAAAGTGGTGGACAAACCTGCGAAAAACATGCACACCATAAACAGCACAAACCAGATCAGACCGCCGGAGAGCTGGGAGAACACCAGAGGCAGGGACTGGAAAACCAAGCCTTTGCCCGCAGTGGGGTCTAAGCCAAACAACACGACCGCGGGAATTGTAGCGAAGCCGCAAAGGACGCACATCAAAAGCTGGGTAAGATTCAATGTTACGAAGTCGGTAGCGAGGTCAGCCTTATCGGAAGCGTAACCGCCATAGGTCACCAGATAACCGGGGCCAAGGCCCACGGCAAACAGCGCCATGCCTGCCGCGGCCATCCACATGTCCGGATTAGCCAGCTGCGTCAGGTTTGGAGCAAGGTAAAAATCCAGACCGGGCGCGATGCCGTCCAGAGTGAAGACGCGGACTGTGATGATGATTAAGAAGACAAACATCAGCGGCAGCAGGATTTTGCAGCATTTTTCCACGCCTGCCTGGATGCCCCGCAGGGAGATCAGAGCGGTCACGATCACGATGGCAACAACAACGACGTAGATCATAACGCGGTTGTTGTTCACCTGATCATAAAAACTCACCACATCCGTCATGTAGGGTGCGCCCATGAAGGTGTAAATGATGTACATGAAGCATGTTGCCATCAAAATCGGGTAGTAAAACATCAAGCCCATCGGGACGGCAGAGGTGAAGTAGCCGAAGATTTTCCCCTTAGTTCCGGCCAACTCGGTAAAGCAGCCTACCACGCCTTTTTTATATTTGCGTCCCAAGGCGCATTCGCACCATCCTGCGGGAATGACGATGATAAGGCAGATGACGGCGAAGGCTAAGACGAAGGAACCGCCGCCCCACATGGCGGTCATGGTTGGAAAACGCCAAATAGCTCCAACGCCGACTGCCATGCCTAAAGACGACAGGATGTAGCCGATACGGGACCCCCAGCTTCCGCGATTTTCGGTAGGTGTTTGACTCATAATTTTAAACCCTCCTCGTGTTTTTGTTTCCGGATTGCTAGATGTCGTTATGACGCAGGGAGTAGGCGAGCAAGGCGATGCTGCCGCCTCCCAGTCCGACGACGTAGATGATGAGCATGACCCATGCACCAGCGGACATCGGAACACCTCCTTTCTGTTCACTAGAATGACAGGCTGCCGGGCCATCGACGGGTGGTTTGACGGCCTTTTTATGGAAATACACAAAGCCTGCGCGGGAAGTGACAATTGCATAATATCTTAATAAAATTGGAATGTCAATTATTCCGAAAATGAATGGTTGTAGAAAAATATTTTTCCGTTATTTAGAATCTATGTTTTCGAAAGTGGTTTTTCTGCGTTTTGCGATCGTTTTGCGATATTTTCTCAACTTTTAGAACGCAAAAATATGGAAAAACAGAGAAAGAATCAGAATATTTACGTTTACAGTTTGGATAATTGACGGTTAAATGATGAAAAAATGCTTGTAATTTAGAAATATTCATAAAATTAACGGCTTATTTTGAAAAAGAAAAAGAGGTTTTTATAACAAATAAAAATAGATGGCGTGAATTTTTTGTTGATATCGAAAATGATTAATTGCAATTATTTGTAAGGTCTTCTGAAGCTTTTCTGTAAACACCAAGTTTGTAACGTTAAGCGGCGGTAAATGGTGGCGAATGATCGGCAGTGCCTGTGATTTGGCGGGCTATGTTCCTGTTAGGTGAACGGACAAAACAGGCAGCGGCATGACTGAAGCCATGCCGCTGCTGCAAAAATGCTGATACGTTTTATGACGTTCCGGCGGGAAGCCCCCAGATGAGGAGTCTGTGCATCACAGCTTCAAGGAAGCAATGGCTTCGCGCATCTGCGCTGCGGAGGCTTCCAGTGCCCCTTGTTCCTCCTGGTTCAAAGGAATTTCCAGAATCTCCTGCAGCCCCTTCCGCCCGATGATTGACGGAAGGCTTAACGCCAGCCCATGAAGGCCGTACTGTCCATCCAACACCACGGATGTTGGGAGCACAGCGTGTTCATCTTTGACGATAGAGGCTGCGATCCGGCCTGCAGCCATAGCGATGCCGTAGTAAGTTGCCCCTTTGCGCTGGATAATTTGGTAGGCGCTGTCCCGGACTTCCCGGTATAGCCGGTCCTGTACTTCCTGGCTGAGGCGTTGGCCCCTGATACGGCAAAAGTCCTCCAAGGCGAGACCGGACACGTTGGCTTCGCTCCAAACAGCAAGTTCGCTGTCGCCATGTTCACCGATAATGAAGGCATGGATGTTCCGGCTGTCCACCCGCAGTTCCGCGCCCAGCAGCTGCTTGAGCCGCCCGGTGTCCAATACGGTGCCAGAGCCAATTACCCGCTCCTTGGGATAGCCTGACAATTTCCAGGCCGTATAGGTCAGCACATCCACCGGGTTGGATACCACCAGCAGGATTCCGTCAAAGTCCCGAGCGGTGATCTCTTGGATAACGGAGCGGAGGATCGCAGTGTTTTTTCCGATTAAATCCAGCCGGGTCTCTCCTGGCTTCTGGTTCGCTCCAGCGGTGATGACAACCAGCGCGCAGCCGGCAATATCGTCATAAGTTCCAGCGGTGATCTCCATAGCCGCGGCGTAAGGCAGGCCATCCCGAAGGTCCATAGCTTCTCCTTCCGCCTTGTCCTGATTCATGTCCAGCAGCACCAGCTGGGAGAACAGTCCCTGCTGAAGAAAGCGGAAGGCGATGGACGCCCCCACTTGACCGCAGCCCACAATGGCCGCTTTTCTTGGGTTGATATTCATAGACACCTCCATAGGGTTAGGTTGGCTATTATCCGGCGGATTATGTCTCTATCTTTCAAAAATTGTCTTAGAGTTACTATAATAAGGGGTGGTTTCTCTCACCAAATACATATGACTGGCAGCTCATTTGTGGTGAATGGCACAGGCTGAAAGGGCGGTGATAGGCCAACAGGAAGAAGCGGAGACGTCTGGGGCCTAGCTGGATATCCCTTCCGTTTTTCAGGTCCCCAGCAAAGGCGCACTTGCTCACCAACCGCAAGCGGACGGCGATACTGCCTGCGGCAGTCGTGCGCTCGACCAGGGGGGACCGCCGGATGCGCGTCCAGCTTCCTGGCGAGGCTGTGGGCACGCCATTTTTCTTTTGCCGGGCAGCGCTGGAAACCGCAGTTTTGAGTCTTTGCGGGAACAAAGACTCTGCTTGCTGCAATGGTAAAGGCCCTGTAATGGAAGTTGAACGCTGGTTAGACTTGTGTTATACTGTAAGCGGGTTAATTTGACAAATCCAGATTTTTGCAAAGGAGAAAATTACATATGTCAGAATTGCGATTTGAGGATGTTTTGATAAATGCCGGGACAGATGAGTTTGATAGGATGATCGGCTATGCGGAATTTCCCTACTTCCACAAACAGATTGAGGTGGTTTGCGAAGAGGGGGTTACGGCAGAGTACGCTGCCCAGTCCATTCGGTGGTTGGAGGAAGTAGATGAGGTTCAGGTCAGGGAAATCTGCCAATACGCTTTGTACTACCTTCAGGATGAGCTGGAATCTACAAGCACGGGAGAACTGCTGGACGAGGATATACAACACATCCAAGAACCACTGGAGATTCTTTGTTATATGGAGTTTACCAGCTTGGACATCAAGCTTCCCAAGGAGCCGGAAATCCCCGTGCTGAACTTGAGCGGCGGCTGCGACTGGCAGGAGGACAAGGGTTTGCACTGCCTGATAAAAAATGGACATGTGGTCTACATGGGGTCTTGGAACGATGAGGATGTGTGGGATGAGCATCTGCTGGATGATGACCAATATCTCGTCAATTATGTGCTATATCCCCAGCGTAAGGTATTACAGCAAAAAGTAGCGGAATGGCTGAAACAGCATCCGCCAAAGCAAATTCCCCATCTGGAATTCGCCATGAATTCTCAAGTCAGAAAGTTTGTGGAGTTTCTTCTTGCCGGAGAGGAACACTGTACCCCAGAGGAAGCGTGGGCAAAGCTGGAGGGAACGCGCTTGATGACTCTTTTGCAGGAGGATATCTCTCTAGCATGGGAGGATGCTTCCTTGTTATATCGCTGTTATTGCATGGAGCGTGACTTGGGAGCGGTAGATATGGAGGTTTACCTTTGGGAACAGACTCACTTGGAGCTGTGAAACATAGTTATGAAGACACGGGATAGCACAAGCTTTCAAACAGCAATTTTCGGTTTGTAGGGGGCTTTCATCTTTTAGGTGAAAGCCCCCCCTTGACAAATGTTCTCTTAGCAGCGCGTTTGAGATAAAAAACTCCCCTTTCCGGAAATTCCGAAAAGGGGAGTCACTGCGTTTATGTTTGCAGCAAGGTTTCGACAGCTTCCTTCAGTGTCGTGTCCTCACCCACGTTGCCGGGGAAAATGATGTATGGGATACCGGGAAATTTGCTTTCTGGGCCGGTCTGCCAGACTGGGATACCGGGCTTGATTTGGCCCATGACGTTTGCCCGCTTCACTTGCAGGGCCTTGGTGCCCACGTCGCTAGAAGTGATGCCGCCCTTGGCGATGACAAAAGCTGGGGTCACGGAGAGCCGTCCCACCAGCGCCTGGACGCCCTCCGATATGCGCACGGAACGCACGAGAGCCTTTTCCTTGGTGTCGTTCGCTACGGTCAGCAGCGTCCGATTCGTGAAGCATACCGGCGTGACGCCTGCCAAGATCAGTTCCTCGCTCTTGGCGACTACCCGGGCAATCTCTGCCTCAAAGGCGGCTTCGCCTTCCAGCACCAAGTTGGAGTGGAACGCAATAGCTTCTGTGCCGGGAACGGTCAACAGCGCGTTGAGCTGAGCGGTGGTCTTCTGGGTATGGGAGCCAACGACGATGATACCGCCGTTTTTTGTCTCTGTTTTCACCATATCCTGCCGGGTCAGGAGCGGCTGGCTGGAGATGCCGCCGATGACCTTCACCAGTGCTGCTGCCGTCCGGAACAGGTACTGCCTGCCTTTCGCCATGGCCCGATACAGCGCCACACAGAATACCTTCACATCGCAGTAATCCACCGCGTTGACGGCAATTTTTCCAAAGTCCTTTACCGCCAGGAGCTGTGCCTCAATTTTGTCATAAGCCTGTGCCCGCAAATCCTCCAAAGCAATGCAGGTCACACTGTCCGCCCGGTACTGCCCGCCGGTTTTTTCCTCCACATAATCCCGTAAATCAGAGGACATGTAGCCGAACGTTTTATCCCTTGCAAATTCCGTCTCTCCCGCCGGAACCAGTTCTTCGCCGTAGCGGACATAGTGGACGTTGCCCAGGGTGTACCGTCCGCCCTCCTTGAAAAACGGGCATAGAACCTCGCCGTCAGCGGCAGGGCCGCCTTCCTTTACCGTTTCCTCTTGCAGCAGAGCGGTTTCCAGTGGATAGTGTCCCCGGAGGGTGGAGTCGCTGCGGCTGATCAGGATGTAGTCCCGCCCCAGCGCCTTGGCCGTACGGGCCACCGTCTGTGCGATTTCCTGATGGGCCTTGGTAGTTTGCTCCACGGTAAAGCCCCGGGAATTGGTCAGGATGTAAAATAAATTGTTTTCCTCTGCGAATCCTGCCGCGATGCTTTCTGGGCTCCAATCCGTATAAACGGAAACATCATGGACGGTTTGTACGCCGGTGGGATCGTCGTCCAGGACAACGATTTTCAGATTGCTCTTGGTGATTTCCGCGTTTAAAAGCCGGTCCACTTCCGCCTCATCTACGGTTGGGAAGGAGTCCAGCACATCCGTGTGGAGCCGCTTTACTTCCGTCATTTCCGCACACCTCTCTTCAATCCTGCTTGCCGCTCTGCACAGTTATGTTTGCCAGCTGTTCAAAATACCGGATAAGCCCGCAGTGGTCGTCGCCCATATGGCCGGAAACCTTTAAGGACTGCATGATTTCAAAAAGCTGCGCCGTCAGGGGGAGGGGAACGTCAATGGCATGGGCTGTCGCCAAGACGTTTTTGATGTCTTTATGGTTCACGGTGATAGTGCCGCCGGGCTTGAAATCCCGGGCCACGATTTTTGGCAGCTTTGCATCCAGGATGACGCTGCCCGCCAGGCCGCCGCGGATGGCTTGGTAGACCTTCCGGGGGTCCACGCCGGCCTTGGCAGCCAGGACGAAGGCCTCGGACACAGCGGCGATGTTGAGGTTGACGATCACTTGATTCGCCAGCTTGGTTACGCTGCCGCTGCCGCTGGCTCCTACCAGCATAGCCGATGCGCCCATGTGGTCAAAGAAAGGTTTCAGCGCGTCGAAATCCGCCTGTTCGCCGCCTGCCATAAAGGCGAGGGTACCGTCGATGGCTTTCGGTTCGCCGCCGCTGACGGGGGCGTCCACGAACCCCACGCCCATAGCCTTGAATTTTGCAAAGCAAGTCTGGGATTCCTGGGGCGTCACAGAGCTGCAATCGCAGACGACGGTGCCAGGCCGGATAGTGGAGGCAACGCCATGTTCGCCGAACAGGATATCCTGCACGATGCTGCCATTGGGGAGGATGGTGAAGATCACATCACAGGTTGCACCGATCTCCGCCGCGGAGGCCTGTTTGGCGCCGGCGGCCACGAATTTCTCCACGATGGCACGGTTCAAATCGCAGATGGTCAAATCCGCCCCGCCATTCAGCAGGTTCTCCGCCATTGGGCCGCCCATGATTCCCAAACCGATGAAGCCGACTTTTTTCATAACACATACATCCTTTCTGATCGGAAAAAGAACTTCTATAAAGCATGATTGTTGATAGAAGCACTATACCACATACCGGTATACCGGTCAACCGGTTCGAATCACTTTCTCCCTTTCGCTCAAATTTTCCTTCGGATTCTCAGCGTTTTGCCGATACCCGTTGACCGGTATCCCGGTATGGTGTACAATAAAAGCGATACCATCCAAACGGGAGGGCTGTTCCATGAAATTTGTCAAACCCTTGCAAATCCAAGCTTACGAGCGCCTGAAGGCTATGATCATACAAGGAGATTTTCAACCCAATGTCATTTACTCCGAAACGAAGGTATCCCAAACCCTGGGCGTTTCACGCACCCCCGCCCGGGATGCCATCCAGCGCCTTGCCCAGGAGGGATATCTTGACGTTCTGCCCAGCAAGGGGTTCTGCCTCCACAAGATGACGGAGCGGGATTTGCTGGAAACCTACCAGATTCGCTGCGCATTGGAGGGATTTTGCGTCGTCCAGCTAGCCCGGGACATAGAAACCTCTGCCGCCCGCGAAACCGTGGAAAAGTTGGAAACGCTCTTGCGGAAACAGCAGGAAGTCCTGGAAGGCAGCCATTCCATTGCGGAATTTGCAAAGTATGACCAGGAGTTCCACGAGACCATTGTTTATTATTTGCAAAACGCCGCTATCTCGGAAACATTTGACAACTTCCACTACCAAATGAGCCGTCAGATAGCCCTTTCTCTTGGGCAGGAGGGCCGTATGGAGGCAACCCTTAAAGAACATCGTGCTATCGTAGAAAACATGCGTGCTGGCGCGGCGGGCCGCAGTTACGAAGCCGCGCTGGAACATTTGGAAAAACCAAAGGGCATCATCCATTTGGACAGTGATATGCAAGAAAGGGAGGGATGATCACGTATGGCAACCCTGAAGGAATTGGCAGACCGCACTGGCTATTCCACAGCAACCATTTCCCGTATCCTTTCCGGCGACCCGTCCCTTTCTGTAACGCCGGAGGCCCGCCGTAAGGTGTTGGAGGAGGCTGGGCGGCTGAACTATACGGCCACCCGCAGCCGCCGGGGGCGTGCGCCCAAAGTACGGCTCCGCCTGGGCCTGGCGGAGATGCTGACACCGGAGCAGCAGTTGGACGACCCTTACTATTTGTATTTGAGCGGTTTTGTCCGGCAAAACTGCCAGGATCAGAAATACGCCTGTATTCCTTTGGACGTAGGATATGCGCTGCCGCCAGACGCTGCGCCGCTGGACGGCGTGGCTGCAGTGGGCATTTTTACGGCGGAGGAAATTGATGCTCTGGCGGCGCTGAGCCCCAATTTGGTGTTTTTGGATTCTTCTCCCTTTGAGAGCCGTTTTGATTCGGTTGTCCTGGGTTATGAGTTGGGGATCTCCCTGGCCTTAGAGCATTTGACGGAGCTGGGACATCGGCGCATAGGATTCGTTGGCCCAGAGCACAAGCTGGACGACCGCCGCTGTCTAGCTCCGGAGGTGCGCCGCCAATATTTCCGGAGCCTGACAGATCGGCGGGGGATACCGTCTGTGTTTATTGATTGCCCGATGGAAACTGCCGCTGCATCTCAGGCGGTACGCGACCGGTTGTCCGCTGGCAGCCCGCTTCCGACGGCACTCATCTGCGCCAATGAGGAAACTGCCGTCGGCGCGCTGCTTGCGCTGCGGGAAGCTGGGTGGAGCGTACCGGAGGAGATGTCGGTGGTGTCTTTTAATGATACGCCCCGTTCCGCGCTGCTGGACCCGCCGCTGACGTCGATTGCCGCCCATGAGGAGGAGATGGCGCGGGCGGCCTTGCGGCTTTTAGCAGAACGCGCCGTTCTGCCAGGAAAAGCCCCTCTGCGGACGCTGCCGCTAAAAGTAGTGGTTCCGCCCACCTTGACAGTACGCAGCAGCAGCGGGCCGGCTTTCGGTCAAAACGGCTAAAAGGGATACGCTTTTTTGTGGATTGCAACAAAGTTCTGGAAGGTGGAAAAAGGGACTTGAATTTTTAGTAAAAATTCAATATACTATCCCCGCAAACGTTTAAGGGAGATTTCATTTTCAATTTTTTGATAGGAGGCGTCGGCCATGTATACCTGCATGCAGCTTCTCCAAGCGCTCCGGGAGGGCGGCTGTGACCAAGCCCTCACTGCTATTTATGCGCCTAACGGCGGCTTGGAGCAGGCCCGTGAACGGGCCCTTCACATTACAGAATCCTTCCTTGCTGATTTCCCGGAGAATTCTTCCCCCTCAGCCGCTCTGTTCAGCGGTCCCGGCCGTACCGAAATCGGAGGCAACCATACCGACCACCAGCATGGCCATGTCCTCTGTGCCAGCGTCGACCTGGACCTTCTGGCATGTGCCGCGCCAAACGGCAAAAACCGTATCTGCATCCACTCTGAGGGCTACCCTGCCCTGGAAGTGGACTTGGATGATTTGACAATCAAACCGGAGGAAACGAACACCTCTGCCGCGCTTGTCCGGGGCGTTGCGGCGAATATCGCTGAACGTGGTTATGTACTCTCTGGCTTTGATGCCTATGCTGTTTCCAACGTCCTCTCCGGCTCCGGACTCTCGTCTTCCGCTGCTTACGAGATTTTGGTCGGCAACATTCTGAACCACTTCTGCTGTAACGGTGCATTGGATTCGGTCGAGCTGGCGAAAATCGGTCAGTTTGCAGAAAACATCTATTTTGGTAAGCCTTGTGGCCTTATGGACCAGATGGGCGCCTCCATTGGCGGAGCGATTGCCATCGACTTCGCGAACCCTGCCGCGCCCGTGATCGAAAAGGCGGATTACGATTTTGCGGAATCCGGTCATGTCCTCTGCATCGTTGACACCGGCTCCTGCCATGCGGATTTGACGGACGATTACGCGGATATCACGTTTGAGATGTGCGCTGTTGCTACCTATTTTGGCAAAACGGTCCTTCGGGATGTCCCAGAAATGGATTTTCGCGCCGCCATCCCGGCCTTGCGGAAAGCCTGCGGTGACCGTGCGGTTCTCCGCGCCCTGCACTTCTACGAGGATGACCGCCGTGCCGTCCAAGAGGCGGAAACCCTCAAAGCTGGTGATTTTGACGCTTTCCTTGCGTTGGTAAATGCTTCTGGACTTTCTTCTTCCCTGTACCTGCAAAATACCTGGTCGGTTGCTTCGCCGAAGAGTCAGGCAATCCCTATGGCCCTTGCCATCGGTCGGGAGCTTCTTGGAGGAACCGGGGCTATCCGTGTCCATGGCGGCGGCTTTGCCGGGACGATCCAGGCGTTTGTTCCTAACGATAAGCTGGATGCGTTTAAGGCTGGTATGGAAGCGCTTTTAGGCGTCGGAATGTGCCATGTATTGCGGATTCGGCCGCAGGGTGGGTGCGTCGTCGTTTGTTGAGGCTCCCGCCTCAAGCTCCGGCGTGGGGCCCCGCCCCACACCCCGCCGCCTTTGAAAAGGCGGGCGAAACTTTTAAATAAAAGGAGGCTTTCCACTATGGCGATCCTAGTTTTGGGCGGCGCTGGTTACATTGGTTCCCACACAGTTTATGAACTCATCGCCGCTGGCCGCGATGTGGTGGTTGTGGATAATCTTGTTACTGGCTTTCAGGCTGCCGTACATGCCAAGGCCCGGTTTTATCAGGTTGATATCCGTGACCGCAAGGCGATTGATCAGGTTTTCGAGCGGGAGAAGATAGAGGGTGTGATTCACTTTGCTGCCTTTTCTCAGGTGGGGGAATCTATGACGAATCCTCTTAAGTATTATGACAACAACCTTGCCGGGACCACGGTTCTGCTTCAGTCTATGGTTGCTCACGGTGTGGATAAGATTGTGTTTTCTTCTACCGCTGCGGCCTATGGCGAACCAGAACGAATTCCCATTCAGGAAAGCGACCGTACCGTTCCCACGAGCTGTTATGGCGAGACAAAGCTGGCGATGGAGAAGATGATGCGCTGGACGGGCCTTGCCCATCCCATGCATTATGTTGCCCTGCGGTATTTTAATGCTTGCGGGGCCCATACGTCCGGTGAGATTGGCGAGGCGCATGATCCGGAGACGCACCTGATCCCGCTGATTCTCCAGGTCCCCCTTGGAAAACGGGAAAAAATTTCGATTTTTGGTGAGGACTATCCCACGAAGGATGGTACTTGCGTTCGGGATTATATTCATGTTTCGGATCTCGCCCAGGCCCATATTTTGGCGCTGGATTATTTGATGGACGGTGGCGAGAGTGATGTGTTCAATCTTGGCAATGGTGTGGGATTTACGGTGAAGGAAGTGATTGATGTGGCCCGCGGTGTTACTGGGCATCCGATCCCTGCGGAAAT
This sequence comes from Oscillibacter sp., assembly GCA_022795445.1. GTDB lineage: Bacteria > Bacillota > Clostridia > Oscillospirales > Oscillospiraceae > Oscillibacter. Next base: position 16,872 of record JAAWGR010000039.1, read on the forward strand.
CTGTCCCCGCCGTGCCGGAGACCCTGCACAGCTGGTAGCGTCTTCGGAGAAGGCAAAGGCGGTCTTAGGTTGGAAGCCGGAGTATAACCGTTTGGAAACCATTGTGGCATCCGCATGGAATTGGCACAAAGCCCATCCCAACGGATTTGGTACTTGAGGGAGGGCAAGTATGGTAAACGAAGCAATTTCTAAGTTGGCAGCCTACGCTATTCAGAAGGATTTTATTGAACCGGAAGACCGTACCTGGGCTATCAATACAATACTAGATGTATTAAAGATTGATAGCTATACAAATCCGAATCGCGAGTGGGGCGAATTGGAGCTGGCTCCTATTCTGGAGGAGCTGCTGGATGATGCTTATGCTCGCGGCGTTCTGGCGGAAAACTCCGTGGTTTACCGGGACCTTCTGGACACAGAGCTTATGGGCCGCCTGATTCCCAGACCCGGCGAGGTGCAGCAGACCTTTAACCTGTTTTTTGAAGTGGACCCCAAACGTGCCACAGATTGGTATTACCAGTTCAGCCAGGATACCAACTACATCCGCCGGGACCGTATAGCCAAGGATGTGAAGTGGAAGGCTCCTACGGAATATGGGGAGCTGGATATCACCATCAACCTCTCCAAACCGGAGAAAGACCCAAAAGCCATTGCCGCTGCAAGGGATTTGCCCGCGTCCAACTATCCCCGCTGCCAGCTCTGCGCGGAGAATGAGGGATACGCAGGCCGGGTGGACCACCCTGCCCGGCAGAACCACCGTATTGTACCAATCCTCATCAATGGTTCTCCCTGGTTTTTGCAGTATTCCCCCTATGTGTATTATAATGAGCACTGCATTTGTCTGAACCGGGAGCACACTCCCATGAAGATTGACCGGGCCTGCTTTGCCAAGCTCTTGGATTTTGTCCGGCAGTTCCCTCATTATTTTGTTGGCTCCAACGCTGATCTTCCAATTGTTGGCGGGTCCATTCTGGCCCATGACCATTTCCAAGGTGGGCGTTATACCTTTGCCATGGAGAAAGCGCCGGTAGAAACACCCTTTGCCTTTCCAGGCTATGAGGATGTAGAAGGCGGCATTGTCAAGTGGCCGATGTCGGTTATCCGCATCACTGCGCAGGACCCCGAACGCTTGGTAAAGCTGGCAGATCACATTCTTAGCCTTTGGCGGAATTATACAGACAAGGCGGCAGTGATTTACGCAGAAACTGACGGAATACCCCATAATACGATCACGCCGATTGCCCGCCGCCGTGGAGAGCGGTATGAGTTGGATTTGGTTCTTCGGAACAATCTTACAACAGAGCAATATCCTCTTGGTCTGTACCATCCCCACGATGAGCTGCACCATATTAAGAAGGAGAATATTGGCCTGATCGAGGTTATGGGTCTTGCGGTGCTGCCTGCGCGCCTGAAAGAGGAACTGGCCGCAGTTGCGGATGCGCTTATAACAGGCAAGGACCTTCGTGCCAGCGAGCTTGTGGAAAAGCACGCCGACTGGGCAGAGGGTTTCCGGGACAAATACACAATCACGGCAGAAAATGCATTTGAGATTGTCGAGAAGGAAACTGGACTTGTGTTTGCAAAGGTTCTGGAACACGCGGGTGTTTATAAGCGCACTCCGGAGGGAAAAGAGGCCTTTTTGCGTTTCCTGCGGACAGTATAAATAAAACAAGAAGACCGTGCGGAAGGATTGATTCTTCCGCACGGTTTTTTCGATAAAATTACCGTTGTTTAACTTCCTTTTTGTAAAAGTGTTTTCTATGAGATATTGGCATAGTATTTTTCAAATGGTTTTTAATATCTTGTGGTGTAGCAGGGACATCAGTATCTGAGAATAGAAACACAATTCTGAAAAGGGAATATATTTATTAACTCAATTTCAGCGAGTACATAATCCGAAAAAGGAGTTGTTTATACAAGTGTAAATGTATAGGTTAATGTTTTCTTCCCGCCGGGGCGCAAGGTGATCAAAAACGCTTTTTCTTCAAAACAGTCAGAGCCTGCTGAAAGTCCGGCATGGCCGTGCCAAGGTTCCATGCAGAGGTACGAAGCGTCTGGCTTTGTCCAGAATGCAACGGCAGGGAATTCATGGAAGTCGAGTTTCACGCCATGTCCCGTTTTCTGATGTAAAAGGGAGACCGTTTTGGATTGGAGACCGCGGAACATCAAGGTATCCAAGCGGCGGAAGGTTTCATAATCCAAAGGCCAGAGTCCGCCTTTGACCATAGGTTCCGTTGACGGAGCAATCATACCTTCTGAGGTGCGGAGGAGGGTGTCGGCGTCTTCAGAGGCATCAAAAACTAATTGATAATCTTCGAAGCGTTCACCGTCGTGGAGCGGGCAGCGGATGGCGGTATGGGCGCCGATACAGCAGGGCATGGGGGTATTCCCGGTGTTTTCAATGATAAATGTGGTAGAGAAACCATTTTCAAGCAGTTGGTGGCGAACCTGTAGAGAGAAGGGGAAGGGGTAATGTGCAAGAGTTTCGGGTGTTTCCCGCAGCTCCAGGGTAACGGTGTCTGGAGTTTGTTCTGTTAAAGAAAATTCGTTGTCCCGGGCGAAACCATGGCGAGGCAGTTCATAATAGGTTCCGTTAATTTCTACGCGGTCATTTCTTAAAACGCCTACAATTGGGAATAGGATCGGGTTTCTGCCTGTCCAGAAAGCTGGGTTGCCGTCCCAAATATATTCCGTTCCGACAGCGTTTTGAAAAGAAATCAGTTCTCCGCCATGGGTTTGAGCGACCGCCCGCAGGGGACCCTTGGTCAGTGTATATTGCATTTCTCCGCCCTCCTAAAAATAGCCCCAGTCTTGCAATGACAGGGATTTTCTTCCACTATACCCGCAAGCAGCCAGAAAGTCAAGGCGGGTTCAGGGAAGTTTGTTGTAATATGAGGAAGCAGCCCCTACTAAGGCCGTACATCCGTTGAGAAAAAGCAAAAAGCAAAGAGCAAAGAGCAAAGAGAAGAAAGCGGTAGAAACAACAGAGTCTCTCCAACCACCGCGGAAGCGACAGCGGAAATAGAAGCAGGCCAAATCAGCGCGGTCTTCTCGTGTAAAGAAGCAGGCGCTGTAGGATTCCACCAGACTCCAAACGTCTTTTTCTTTTTTGGACCGTGAACGGCCCGTTTTTTCTTTTTCCTCGCCAAGAAAAAGAAAAAATGGGGGGTTCAAACCTCCCAGCCATGGGAATGGCTAATTAGACCCGCTGTGCGAAGGCTTTGAAGGGGCGCTGGAGGGTATGGAGGATTTTTTGCCAGAGAGTGACAGCGCCGCCTAATGGCTCCACCATAAGCGCAAGCACACCTGCCCGGTTGGCGGCCAACATGTCGGTCAACAGCTTGTCGCCCAACATGGCCGTGTGTGTCTGCCGCACTCCAGCCCGCTCCATCGCGGCCCATAGCCCCTTTGCCGACGGCTTCCCGGCGTGGCCTTGATAGGGGATGCCAAGATCAGAGCAAAACTCTGTTACCCGTTCGCTGGAGCGGTTGTTGGAAACAATCACCACTTGAATCCCATGTTCTTTCAGGGTGGAAATCCAATCCCGCAAATCTTGTGACGGCCTCCGGCAGGACTTTGGCGCAAGTGTAAAATCCAGGTCGCTGAGCAGCAGCGTTATATCAACACTGTGCAAAAATTCCGGCGTTACATCCAAGTAAGATGGGAACAAATAAGAAGGAATCAAAGAGAAGGGCATAAGCGGCTCCTTTGCAGCATAAAGATCAAGGGACAGCGGAAAATTTATTTCAGTATAACAGTTTTCAAAACGGTGCGCAAGGGGGAACCCAAATGCAAATCTACCTCGCCGCGGCCCCGGAAGCGGCTCAAGAGGCTGCACAATACTGCCGAACATTGGCCCATGTGGCCTACCGCATCGGCCCTGACTCTACGCTTTTACGGCAGAGTATGCTGCTGCAAAGCCGGGGAGGGCTGTTGTCGATCAGCGACCGGGAAGCGCCGCACATCGATGACCCTGAGGCGCTTTGCGCGGCGGTCCTGCGGGAGTGCGGACGGAAGGGCTGCGGCGGCGTGGTCCTGGATTTTGAAGAACCGCTCCAGCGAGACCGTCTGGCATTTGCCAAGCGGCTGGGTCCAGCCCTCTGTGGAACCCGCCGGACGCTGTACATCCCAGAAAGCTATGCCGGCGCGTCGGAAGGAGCCGTAATGCTTATCTGCACAGCGGTTTCGGGCGGAAGTTTTTCCCAACGTTTACAAGAAGCGGCCTCCCAAGCTGGCGGTGCGAACCGTCTGGCGCTGGACGTACAACGGCTGTGTATGGACTTCCCCCTCCCCGCCCGCACCGGAGAAGGCGAACCCCTTTCCGCCGAGGTGTTCCATCGTCTGATGGAGCAGGAGAACCCATCCGTGTTTTTCTCCCAAGACTTATGTGCCCGGTACTTCACCTATACCAAAAACGCTGAAGCACACTTCGTTTTGTTCGACGACGCAGGTACGCTCAGCCAGAAGCTGCGCCTGGGGACGGGGATGGGATTTTCGGCGGCATTTTTCATGTGGCCCGAAATCAAAGACATTGCCGCAAAACTTTTTCATCCCTCTTCCAATGGACGGGGCAGGGGCGCCGGTTCCTGAAAGCAGAATAACAAAATCCTGATTTTTCCAGGTATCTTCCCGGGCCGGCGGCACAAACTACTCCTGTGCCGCAAAGGAGTGACCGAGATGAAAAAAAGTACCGGCTTTTGGCTGGGGATAAGCGCAGGCCTAGCGGCCGGCGCAGCCGCAGGAACCATGCTCCTGTCCAAGGAATCCATGAAAACGCAAGTGGGTCAAAGCATCCACAAGCTGGGTGTCGCCGTGGATCACGCCGTGGACAGTGCAGCGTCGGAGCTGCGGTGAGGAAAGAACCGCCTGACAGTTTGTCAGGCGGTTCTTTTATTTTCCACGATATGCCATCGGCTGGTATTCGACGGAACTCGACAAAAAGAAGGAAAAGAAGAATAAAATCCCTGCATTGTATGAGATTCCTATGATATAATCCTTTCCACCGGAGTAAGCTTCATAGGAATTTGCCATTGCCGTGTTTAGGAAAACGACAGGGGGTGATTCATAATCCCAAAAGGAAAGAGGAAAATATTGCCATTGGAACCCCGCCGGGAAGATTGCCTGCTGCTCTCCCCACGCCTGCGGCAGAGAATGGAGCGGTGTTCCACTGCATACAGCCGGAAACGGCGGGATGCAAAGCGAATTCGGGAAGATTCGGCGTTCAAAGACGCTGAATGGATCCAACTGCTGGATACCTGGTACCCGAGACCCGGCAAAGAAAGGAACGAAGCTATGAAGAAACGAACCCATCCCAACAAACGAGGACTCGCCTTATTCTTTGCCCTAGCCCTGTGCACAGGGCTGCTGCAACTCCCCGTCTTCGCCGAGGAGTTTGAGGATGTTGTGACCACCGATCCGGAATGCACCTGTGAAACCCAATGCTAAGAGGAAAACCAGGATTGCGAACTCTGCCGGGAAAGTGCGGTTGAATGCCGCGGCGCAGACCTCGAAGGCATCATCGAGGAAGATGCAGAGAAAATGAACAGCCAAGAGGCCCAGAAACCAGCTCCTGAGGAACCAGAGGACGCAGAGCCCAAGCAAGAGGAGCCAGAGAAGGACGAAGGTTCTAAGGAAACTATCCCTGAGCCAGCCCCGCGGATACGGTCAACAAAGCGCCCAAGCGTGCGGCGGCAGCTCCGGCTGCACTGTTGGAGGACGAGGATGCGTCCAATGACGATACATGTACCGATGTGACATGCGCACATACGGCGGCAATTGGCGGTTCGCATTATGACAGTCTTCCGTCAGCAATTGATACCGCTGGAGATGGCGCTGTGGTAACGCTGTTGAGCGACACTACAGAAAATGTTGTCGTTGGTGAAGGACAGAGTATCGTTCTGGAGCTGAATGGGAAAACACTGAATGGCGGCAGTGCGACCAAGAAGGCCGCTTTGACCAACAAAGATACTGTGACCATTCAGGATTCCAGCAACTCCGGCATCGGCACAATCAAGCATGATGACACCGAGTTTGGCTATTATACCGTAGTAAACGAGAAATCGATGACCATTGCAGGTGGAACGATTACCAATAGCGCAACTGGTTCAAACCTTATGATCAATTACCATAACCAAGGCGGCGGTAAGAGCTATGGCGCTAACTCTGGGGTTGAAATGACGATCAGCGGCGGCAGATATCGGCAGAGCCTGCGCTGCCCATCACTGGCGGCAACGTGAAACTCAACGGAGAAATTCTTCGTCAGGTGAAATCCTCTGGAGATGTTGAAGAAGGCCAAGGCGCTTCTGTAAAGATGTATGTTGTAAAGGGTGAATGTGAGATTTCACCGAATACAACATAGCGGGTTGCTCGTTTGTGGTGAATGAGAGTGCTATGGGAGGGGTAATAACAATAACACACAGCTTCAAGCGTCAGACTGACGCTCGAACTTACTTGACGTGAGGCGTATTTTGCACTCCACGCTGCTGTAGCAGTTCAAAGGCGCAAAATATGCCTTTGAAGATCAGAAATGCAATTCTGATTTTGGCAACGTCGCGGAAAAAATGTCCGCCACGTTGTGCCAGGGACCAAGTTTGCATTTTGCAATTTTTCGAGAGTGACAGTCAAATCTTGCATTATCGCCATATTTTTGCAGTTATGGCCAATTTGACCGTATAATAGAGATGGGCGAACAAACCGGGCCGCTCCAAAAAATTTTCTAAACCTTTTTGAAAATGGTTCCGCTTTACCCCTGGTTTTTCTCCTATAAGTGAGAGGATGATTTGGATGCTGTGAAAACTAACGTCCTTTCACGACAAAAGTACAGAGGCGCTCAAGCCCGCCTTCAGTTGCCAACGACATTACGCAGCCGGGTTCTGGCTTTCTGTCTGCCTGGAACATCCACCACCATCATACTACGGGTTGCGTCCTACCGCAAGAAAGGAAGGCAAATATAGCTACAATTCAACCAGCAGAGGTGAACACCACCATTCTCTACCGGCGTATACAAGGTGCGTGTCCATTTCAGCGATACCGCCCAGGAAACCATGAACGACAAGATTCTGCATTTAATTCGGCGTGGGGCCGTGATAAACGGCGCAGTCTGTGGTAAAATAGAGATACCATAAACGAACCAGCCGCTTGAAGGGAGTTCAACATGAACGAGAAGCGGTTGGAGCCGGAGAAGATCACGGCATTATACGAACGCCTTAGCCGTGACGATGAGCAAATTGGGGACAGCAACTCCATCGTGAATCAAGAGTTACTATGTAAAGGTGGAGTCGCCACCTAATATATATGACTGCGGTTCATTTGTGGCAAAATGGTACATTGCAGTTATGAGAAAGGCGGTGAGAACGCCAAAAACAAGCTTTTTCTGCAACTACAATTCACATTTTGCTGCAAATGAAAGGAAATGATTATGGAACTGACCTATACGAAAGTAGGAGACTATTACATCCCGGACCTTGCCCTTGACGATGACACCGAGTACGAAATAGGCATATATGGCCGATCTGCTTCCATATTGACGATTGCTCCAAACGGCCCCATCTCGCAGAAAGTTTCAATCGCTCCACCAGGGTCAGTAACGGTTGTGCTGCCGTCTGCAAAGGTTATCTTGATTTTGGCGGGCCTAGAGCGTTTCAGGCATTCCTGCAAAACTCGATCTTTTTGTTAATGTCCATTCTGTTGTTCCACCTCCCGTACCAGTTTTTCCAGTTCGTCCAGCTTGGCTTGCTGTTCATCCACACGAATGGCGCCTAAACAGACATTGCAAGCGTATAACAAGGCATTGGCTGTCTTGGGATCTAGTTCATTGTTCAATAGCATATGCCCTGTTCTTCCGTGTAACCGGCCATCATGACAGAGCGGGCAATGTCCCACAGGTCCGCGCTATCCGCGATCCGGTCCCGGCTATAGGCCCCCTTGCGCTTGTTGGTGTGACAAATAAGAAGGGCCGTCGTGTTGATGTCCTCGCCGATGGACACCAGAGGGGCCATACAGTCCCGCATTTCATTCCGGCTGCCCATGTTGACCTTTGGCGGGGTGAAGCCCTGCACTGGATCAAAAATGCAAAGTACCGGGTGGAGAGTTCGGAGAATAGTATCCATTTCCGGTGTTCCAAACTTCACCTTCCGGAGGAGGCCGTCTTTGTCTGCTGCAAAATCAGGCGTGATGATGTTACGCATATTGGCGCCAGCCAGCCGCAGCTTTTTTCGCAGCTTCTTACGAACGCTGTCTTCGGTGGTGAGGAATGTGATTCGCATAGGCTCCCGGGTGTGCCCAGGCGGGTCCAGAATACAGGTTGTCCCGTTGCTCAGCGCGGCGATGATATGATACCATAAGGTTGTTTTTCCAATATCGCCGTCAGCGGCAATAAGCGTGATCTGTGCCTCCGGTATCCAGCCGGGTACTAACTCCGGAAAGTCTTTCAGAGGCTTAAACAAGGACAGCAGATCATAATTCCTGACTGGTTCTTTGCCCTCGCCTACCAAGTGTTCCTCCGCCAGCCGATGCCGGGTGATGGTGTTCTCCCGATACTGCGGCGGCTTCATGCAAATCCAGATGGAGTAAACCTTCTTGATATTCTCATGGTGAGGGCCGGTAAACTCTCTGCCATATTGGGAAGAAATCATCCGGCAACAATGCTTAGTATTACATTCTAATGGATTTTGCTTTAGAAGTATGATGCCCTGTTCTTTTGATTATTTGATATATCCATATTATCCAGCCTATACGATGGGCTGTTATCA
>JAAWGR010000040.1 GCA_022795445.1 Oscillibacter sp.
TTTTTCTCTTTTGGACCGTGAACGGCCCGTTTTCTCTTTTTCTTCGCGAAGAAAAAGAGAAAATGGGGGGTTCGAACCCCCCAGCCATGGGAATGGCTGCATCGAACGCTCCGCGCCGCCAGGCGCGTCCACCGCAGGTGCGCCCCCCATTGCTGGGAAGCAATGAAAGACTTGCCAGCGGCATCCCTTTGTGGTAGAATGGGTGTGAGTTAAGGAGGCTGTGTTGCAATGCAAATTGACTATTATAAGGAATACAGTAAATTTTTGGGACGGGATATGGAATTCAAAGTCTATGGACATGGCGGCAAGCCTGCCCTTGCTTTTCCCTGCCAAAACGGCCGGTTTTTCGATTGGGAAGGCTTCGGTATGCTTGAAACTCTCAACGATTTCCTCGAAAGCGGCCAGCTCCAATTATTTACCGCCGACACCATCGACAGCGAAACCGTTTCCCAAACCGACGGCAACCCCTATGACCGCGTTCGCCGCCATGAAGCTTGGTTCAACTACTTGATCGATGAACTCGTCCCCCGTATCCGCGAAATCAACGGAACGAATCAGGACCTCTTATCCACCGGCTTCTCTATGGGCGCTTACCACGCCGGTAACGTCTTCTTCCGCCGCCCAGATATCTTCGACAGCGTTATCGCCCTCTCCGGTGTCTACGATACCCACGATATGTACAACGGTTATATGGACGATATCGTCTATGTCAACGACCCTTGTGCCAGTATCGCCGGGATGCCCGACGACCACCCCTACATCTCCCTCTATAACCAACGTAAAATCGTCATCTGCGTCGGCCAGGGCGCCTGGGAAGATGCTCTCCTCGCCGGTACCCGCCGCCTGGATAACGTACTCCATTCCAAAGGCGTCGGCGCATGGATCGATTACTGGGGCTTCGACGTCAACCACGACTGGCCTTGGTGGAAAAAGCAAGTGCGTTACTTCCTCCCCTACGTTCTTGGAACCAAATAAAATTAGGAGCGTGGATTTTTCCACGCTCCTGTTTTTTAACTTGCCAGATATTCCTCCAAGCAAATCCCCGCATCCATAATCGCTTTTGCGGCTTCTTTCCCCACATAACGGTAGTGCCACGGTTCATAGCCCACGCCTGTCAAGCTGCTTTTCGCCGTGGGATAACGGAGGATAAAACCATATTCCGCACAATGGCTCATCAGCCATTGCTGTACCGGCCGCTCCTCCTGAGCTTCGTCCAAAAGCTGGTACTCTTTATCGACAATATCCACCGCCAGAGCCGCCTGGTGTTCGCTCGTTCCCGGACGGGCAACCCAATATGCCGCCTTGTCTTCCGCTTCGCTGCGGCCATAACCTTCCGCTATGTATGACTGCACTTTGCGCTCAAACAGCTCCTCCTGCTTCTCCCATGTCCGGTAGGAAGAACAGATTATCGGCTGAAACCCCGCCGCCCTTGCAGCGTCCATCATGGCCTGTAACTCCGGATATGCCCGCTTATCAATCGCATGGCCATTCCGCAGCTGCGTCAGCTCTGGAACCTGGAAATCCTGGCTTAAAGGATGGTCGCCGTTAATCAAAATCATATTCCATTCCGCTTCCGAAGATACTGTGGGCGCACCGCTTTCGCCATACGTCACACCGGGAACTCCTAAAATCCGCACCGGTTCTCCTCCGGCGTTCGGTTCATTCGGCAGGATACTTCCATTCGTTTGCTGGTTGAGGGGATCCGTCGAGGCAGAGAGGGGCTCCTCGACGGCTCCCGCCCGTCCCAGCAAAAATCCGCCTCCAAACAAAACCAATCCTAACAACAGCGGCAGCAGGCGGGAACGCCGCCGGGGTTTTCGCCGCGCCGGACGAGCCGTCCGCCGTGGGCGGCGTACTTCTTCGTCCCAGCTCTCCAGCGGGGACACACGGTATTCACGGTCCGGGATTGGAAACTCCCGGACGATGGATGAACGGGTTACAGACATTGCGAATCGCTCCTTTGCAACTGGATTGTCTGTATTATAGGGCTTGTCCCCGTCAAAGTTCCCACGTTTTTGCATCAAAACGCCATCATTTCGGTTTCTGGCCCATGGAAGAACCCGCAACATCAGTTCCTGCCCCGCTGTCCATCACACCAGGCGCCTCCTTGGGGATCGATAGAAGCCGGATCATATGGTTGGTTGAGAACGTTATAAAATTCCTGGAGCTGCCCTCCAAGGAGTAGAGGCTGTAAACGTTGTCAGACTCTGCCAGCTCCGCCTCCAGCCCCAGGTAATCCAAAAACGATTTTCCAATATCCACAGCATTTCCCTGGCCGTCGGCCAGCTTCCCCAGCACGTCGCAAAATACGTTCATAATCAGGACGCGGCCGCTTTCCTCGTCCAGCAGCAGCTGGATGCTCCAGCCGTCCCAGTTGTTGTACAGGTCTGTCATCAGGAAACTGGCTCCCGCCAAGCTATTCGTATCCCGCAGGTAAATGCGGGTAAAGACAGATATCTCCCCCTCATTCCAGGGAACTTCCTCCGGAAGGACGCCCGCCGCTATCAGGTTGTCCAGCTCTTGCGTCACCTGGCGCCACAGCTCCGGCTGCTCGGACGACTCCATCACATGCTGGTAGATTTCCGTCACATCATACCAAAAATCCGTATCGCCGTACTCCAGCGCAGAATACCACCGGGATAACAGGTCAAAACGTTCCACCAGGCTCGGCGGCAGGAAGGGGAAATTGCTGTCGGAGGCCAGTTCTTCCCTGTGGACGCCGCTGGTCAGCTGGCGGTCCTGGATCAAGGACGCCTGCCGGGGCAGAATCGTCAACACAAGGACGGTCAAAAACGTCAAAACCGGTACCAGCCAGTTCTGCCACCGCTTCACGCGCCCTTCCCTCCTTTCAGATGGACCCGCACCCGCGTTCCCTTGCCTACAGCGCTCTCCAATTCCAACGTACCGCCGTGAAGATCAACAATCCGCTGGCACAGCGCCAAGCCCAGGCCTGCGCCGCCCTGGGCGCGGGCGCGGGATTTATCCACCATATAAAACGCTTCCGTCACCCGCTCCAGCTCCTCCGGCGGAATCCCCTTGCCGGTGTCTGTGACCTGGATGCAGCATCCAGCTTCCTCCGCAAATCCCTCCAAAAGAATGGAACCGCCGGTTTCCATGGCTTTACGGGCATTGTCCAAAAGGTTCAGGCAGACGGTTTCCATCAAATCCGGCTCCATCTGCGCCGGTACGGCCTGCGTTTTTACCGTCAGGCAAATTCCCTGCGCTTCCAGCGCGGGCCGCAGCGCCCCGCCGGTACGGTTTAAAAACACATCCAGCGGAACCGTGCGGAGGGGAAAATCCTGCTTATCCAGAACGATCAAATCCATCAGCTTTCGGCTCAGCGCCTCCAGCCGCCGTCCCTCGCTGAAAATGTATCCGGCGCTCTCCTGCACCTGTTCCGGCGTGGCGGGCCGGGACCGCAGGAGGTCTGCGTAGCCGATGATTGACGTCAAGGGCGTCTTGATCTCGTGGGCGAAGCTGCCGATAAAATCCTCCTGGCGGCGAGCAGCCTCCTTCAGCTCATGCACTTGGCGTTCGATCCGGGCGGCCATGGCGTTGAAGTCCGCCGACAGTTGGCCCATCTCGTCGTCGCTGTCCACCCGTACCCGTTGGTCCAGTTCTCCCGCCGCCATACGGCAGGCTGCTGCCGAGAGGCGTTCCAGGGGGCGGAGGAGCATCGCGGAGACAATCAGGGACAGCACGCCGACGGCTGCCGTGAGGGCCAGCATGAGGTAAAAGAAATTTTGATACTGCACCTCGCGGGCCTGGAAGACGGCGGCAATCTCCCGGCAGTTTTCCAGGTAGAGCATCCCGTCGGCCAGGGCCAAGGGACTGGCGGCATGGAGGTAGATCCGTCCATCGGAAAGCTCCGTAAGCCGCCAGCCGCGGCACCCCTCCGGCAGTGTGCCGGTGAGTTGGGCGGCGTCTACCGGAAGCGCGCCGCTGCCGCCCAGTGTCTCACCTTCTTCCCCGCTGAGGCGGAAGGACACCTTGCCCCGTCCGGTGGTGATGCTGATGTTCCCAGCGGCGTCCGCCAGGTCCTGGCGGGTATAGCCGGGGTTGAATTTCAGCTCTTGGGCCAAGGCGTAACGGAGGAGATCGTTTTCCTCGTACAGGGACGAGACCTCGCTGTTGAAGGAAGAGCGGAACTGTGCGTCAATGAGGGCGTAGCCGCCCAAGGCGCAGGCAAGGGCTGTAATCAGCACCATGCTGCAAAAGAGCTTCCAAAACAGGCGCAAGGCTACACCTCCAAGCGGTAGCCGATTTTATAGACGGCTACAAGGCGGCTTTCCAGGCCTAATTTTTTCCGCATCCGCTGGATGTGGAGGTCCACTGTGCGGCTGTCGCCCAAGTATTCCTCCCCCCAGACGCGCTCATAAATGCGGTCGCGGTAGAGGGCGACGTTTTTGTTTTGCAGGAACAGCAGCAGCAGATCGTATTCTTTGACCGTCAAGGAGACAGGTTCCCCGTCCCGGCGGACGACGCGGCTGGCGGTGTCGATCTCAATGTCCGGAGGCAGCTGGAGGACGCGGCCTGTTTTGCCGCAGCGGCGGAGGACGGTCTCCACCCGGGCCAGGAGCTCCATGAGTTCAAAGGGCTTTGTGATGTAGTCTTCCGCGCCCAGGCGAAGGCCCTTTACCCGGTCTTCCAGCTGGCCCTTGGCCGTCAGGAAGATGACTGGGACATCTAAGGTTTTGCAGTATTCCAGGACCTCATAGCCGTTGGCTTTGGGGAGCATGATGTCTAGGAGGACAAGATCGAATGGCTCTGCTTCCAGGAAGTCGGAGGCCGCCGCGCCGTCGGGGGCCCAGATGCAGCGGTAGCCCGCGCCCTCCAAGGCGGTGCAGAGCAGGTTTGCAATCGGCTTTTCGTCCTCAGCGATTAAAATTTTGTTCATAACGTACCTTCTTGTATGCAAAAGCGCGTGTTCTCACTGGAAAAGGATACCCCATTTTTCCATCATTTTTGCATCAAAAAAGGGACCGCCTTGAGAGCGGTCCCTTTTTTACGCTTCTTATTCGCCCATAGGCGCGCCGCACTGGGGGCAGAACTTGCTGTCAGATTCCGCGCCGCAGATGGGGCACTTCTTACCGCCATCCGTTTCCTCTTCTTCCTCTGGAACGGCCTCTTCCTTCACCGGCTTGCTGGCTTCCAGCTCGGCAATCTTCGCTTTGGAGGCATTGACGGCTTCCACCGTCGCCCGCACGGCGTCAGGGATCTCGCCCTCATACTCGTTCACAAACCATTCGCCTAGGATCCGGTAATTCTTATCAATCTCCTTCTGCTCGCCCGCGATGGCAACGTTGATCTTTACCAGCTCAGCTGCGTCTTTGGTCTTGTCCGCCGCCAGGTTCGCCATATCCTTTGCTTTTCTGGTCAGTTCATCAATGGAAAACGCCATGTTGATAACCCCTTTCATATTTCAGCCTCACGGCTTGTTTCCTGGGTTTAGTATAACGTATTTTTCCAGAAAACGCAACAATATTTCTCCTTGTTTACAATTCCTTTTCATTCCGGACGCAGCGTGTTCAAAAAGTCCTTCCGTTTTTTGGGCAGCCATGGTATGATGAGGCTAGTTTTTGACGGGGAGAGGGATTGGATTTATGAAAAAGCTGCTGTTGTGCATGTTTGCCGTGCTGTCCCTGCTGGCGCCGGAGCTGGAGGCGGGTGCGCCTATGGATACGTTTGCAGGAGAGCCTGAAGTACGGGCGGAGGAACCAGCGCTGGCAGCGCCCTCGGTTTCAGGCGCGCTGCAAGTGACCGGCACGCAGCTGTGCGGCGCGGATGGGAACCCGGTGCAGCTGCGGGGCATCAGCACCCATGGGCTGGCGTGGTACCCGGAATATGTGAATGAAGACTGTTTCCGGCAGCTGCGGCAAGAGTGGAACGTCAACGTCGTGCGCCTGGCGCTGTATACAGAGGAGTATGGCGGCTACTGCTCCGGCGGCAGCCAGGATGCGCTGAAGGCGTTGATCGATCAGGGGGTTTCGTATGCGGCGGCGCAGGACCTGTATGCGATCATAGATTGGCATATCCTTTCTGACGGAAATCCCAACCGGCATTTGGAGGAAGCAAAGGCCTTTTTTCAAGAAGTCTCCGCCAAGTACGCCGATTGCCCGAATGTGCTTTATGAAATCTGCAATGAGCCAAACGGCGGCGTGAGCTGGGGGGAAATCAAGCAGTATGCGGAGACAGTCGCCGGCATTATCCGTGAAAACGCAAAGGATGCGGTCATCCTGGTCGGTACGCCGAATTGGTCGCAGTACGTCGATCAAGCTGCGGCCGACCCAATAACCAGTTATGGTAATCTTATGTACACTTTGCATTTTTATGCGGCAACCCATACGGACGCGCTGCGGAAAACCATGGTTTCGGCCATTGAAAGGGGACTGCCGGTGTTTGTATCGGAGTATGGCATCTGCGACGCCAGCGGGAACGGCGCGGTTGATACTGCGGAGGCGGGCAAATGGGTTGAAACCATGGATCAGTACGGGGTAAGCTATATTGCATGGAATTTGTCGAACAAGGCGGAAACCTCGGCGGTTTTGAACAGCAGCTGCACAAAAACCTCCGGATTTACCGGGGACGATTTGAGCGCGTCCGGTAAATGGCTGTACCAGATGCTCACATCGGAAAAGGAACCGCTTCCCGCGGCCCCACTGGCGGAAGCGAATCCGGCCGAGGCTGCGGAAACACCTGCGGCCAGCGTGCCAGAGGGAATTTCATGCACAGCGGTTTTGCAGAACCATTGGACCTCCAACGGCGAATGTTTTTATCATTATACGGCGAGCGTCCAGAACGGCGGGAAAACGGCTTGTGATACATGGCGTGTACAGGCAGTGTTTAATGGGCCGGTGGTATTGCAGGACAGCTGGAACGGTGATTTTTATATAGACGGCAAAACCCTGCATGTTACGCCGAAGGATTATAACCGGAGCATCCCGGCAGGCGGGGCCACAGGGGATATCGGTTTTATCGTGAAGGGCGGCAACGATTTGCAGCTGCTCTGCTGCGTTTGAAGCGGGGTTTTCAGCGGGAAAAACAGGGCCTGGCGGCATATGCCAGGCCCTGAAATGTCCTTTTCCTTTACATCAAAGTATAAAGAATCTTTGCCATCTGCCCGCGGGTGATGTTGGCCGCAGGACGGAAGGTGCCGTCGGTATACCCGCTGATGACGCCCTGGGCTGCCATGGTGCGGATATAATATTCCGCATAAGCGGGGATCGCGGCGGCGTCGCTGAATGCCAGAGAAACGACGCCGCAGCCTTTTTCCTGGGTACGGCCGATCATGGCGGCGGCCTGGGCGCGGGTCAGGCTGTTGCCGGGGTTGAAATAAACCTGCCCATCCTGGCCCACCGTTCCATTGATAATATTTTCTGTGTACAGCGCACGGATTGCCGGCAGTGCGTAAGCGGGGATCGACGTCAGGTCGGCAAACGGCAGCGATACGTCGGCGTACTTGCTTTCATCCAGCTTGAGGTAGCGGTAAAGCATGACCGCAAACTGTGCCCGTGTAATATTCTGATCCGGACGGAACGTGCCATCCTCATAGCCGGTCGTAATGTCTGCGTTGTACAGGAAGTCCGCATAAACCGCTGTCCAATGGGTCGCCATATCTTTAAATTTATGGCTTACATTCCGCGCCGGAATATCTACCGACGCCCTGCCGATGTTGCCGGAGGCGTCCTTTGCCGTGATGGTGATCCGCATTGCCTCGTGACTCTCACTCGGCCCTGGAAGGGTAATTGTGAACTTTCCGCTGTCCGCCTGATATGTGCCCAACGGCGTACCGTTGCAGCGCAGCGTGACGGATTCTGCCGGAAGCCTGCCGTCCACGGCGTCGGTCACTGTGCCGGTAACTGTCCACGCGTCTTCATTCAGCTGTGCCTTGATCACAGGCGGATCATTGTCAATCGTGTCATTGAACGTCGCTGTAATCTGGTCAAGGTAAACTGTGCCTGTGCCTGTGCCGCTGATTTCCAGGCCCTCAATCGTCAGCGGATGGGCCAGATGCTGAAGGCTGACCTGCTTCCAGCCGGTGAAGTCCAGCGTGGCAACGGGCAGGACCTGGGACTCTTCGCCATTGATACTGTACCGCAGGGACAGGCTGTTGTTCGAGCCGTCGCCATAAACCCAAAGGTTCAAGCCGGTATAAGGAGTCTGCACAGCAGCGGGCTGCGCGGCGTTCCAAATAGCGGAGCCGTCGTTTATGTCATACTCCACTTTCAGGGAGCCGCGGCCCAGCTGCACGTAATCGGCGGCATGGTTGATACACAGGCTCATCCTCTCGCCGGAGCCTTGGAAGATGTGGTTCTCATCCTCAAAGTCCTCCACAGAGTGGAGCGCAGCGTTAGAAACGGTTACATGGACGCTGCTGCTCTGGGTCCCGGAAGTAACCGTAATACGGCCTGTGCCAGGATTGGTTGCGGTAAAGCGGCCTTGGCTGTCGATCTCGCCGACATCCCCCTCTACCGACCAGGAGAAGGCCTGGGCGTCTGCGTACAGCGGCAGATGTTTATAGGCCGCAGAGCCTATGAGCTGGGTGACAGAGCCCGGCGCGGCGCTCAGGGAGGTAATGATCTCATTGCTGCTGTCGCGGATGGCAACTGCGTCCGGCGCGGCGACAGCATGGACCGTGGCGGAACCTTGGACGCCATAGCTGTCCGCTGTTACGATCACATCGCCGCCCTCTTTGGGTGTGACCAAGGTATTGCCCTCCATCCAGCCGGCGGAGGCGCTGAGGGTATAATCCTGGTTCATGGGGATATAGTTCGTATCAATCGCGGCGGCAGAGATATTGACACTGCTGCCTGCCAGGACGTAGTTGTGGTCGGCGCTGACGTAGAAATGATCCAGCTGGCCGCTGGGCTGGTTCGTCGCAACCAGGAAGATCTGGTTCGACACCGCACGCTCGCTGCCTTCGGAGGGGGTGTTCACCCGTTTAGCAGCATAATCTGTGGGCTGCGTAACGGAGAGCGTAGTCGACCCGCCGCCGTCCAAACCGATGGCGCTCACGCAGCCCAGCTCAACCAGGCGGTTTGCCACCTGGGTCAAGGTCGCGCCGATGGAGTGCCCAGTCTTTCGCCCATCGATGGTGTAGAAAATCACGCTGCCGTCAGCCCGCTGGCCAATGGCTGTGCGGGGCGCGGCTCCGGAAGGCAGTCCGGAAACAACCGCCCCGTTTTCTACCAGGGAATACAGGGCGCCGATGGCACAGACGACATCGTTCCATGCCGGGTTGGAGCTGGAGACGTGGACTGTGATTGTGCTGCCGACCGGGACGTTCCGCAGGGCAGCCACCTGCATTCCCTCAGCTTCCAGGTTTGCAGAGAGCACGATCTGGTTTGGGCCAACGGCCGTCGCGCCTTTGCCCTCCACAATCCGCTCCACCGTAGCGGTCAGCTCGCCGCCGATGGAGAGGTCGCCTCCTGTGATGTTGCAGACCACATCGACGCCCGCCGCGGTGTTGCCAGTGGTATGGGCGGTGTTAAAATCGTATGTATAAAGATAGATTCCGGAAGAGGTGCGGGCCTTGTTCGTGCCCACGATCTGGCGGTAGACAGACGTATATTCCCCATCTTCGCCATAGAAGCCGTAGCCAAAATCAGCGCTCATATACAGCCCAGGGCGTCCGATAATCGCGGTACCGTCGGCACGGAAGCCTGCGGCGTAATAACCGCCATCGCTGCTGCGGACCTTACCGTTGGTGACGACGAGGCCAATGGGCAGGCCGTTGTTGACGTTATAAAAATCGCCGTTGATGCCCGCCACGACACGGAAACCGGATTCCTCCAAGCGTTTGGCCATGGTGGAGACGGTGGTCCGGCTGGTGAGGGCGTCGCCAAAGGTCACATACGGCGCAACCTGGGTGCTCGGCGTATATGTAACCAGGTTTTCTGTGCGGTAATCGGAGTAGGTGGTACTCCAGAAGACATTGGTGGAGAGCTGCGTCTGCTGGCCGATCAAGGTGTCGACGGAGGTGAGATCGTCGCCCAGGGCAACGGAAGCCAGGACAGGCGCTGCCAGGGTACACAACAGGCAGAGGGAGAGCAGCAGGGAAAGAGATTTGCGGAAAAACTGTTTCATAAAGGTCCTCCATTTTATCAAAGCGTAATACAACAAATTAAACGATAGCATAAACTGGCTGGAAAGTAAATGACAAAAAGAAAACAAATTCTACCAAACGGGGCAGAATTTTACACCAGGCCCTCTGGACAAACGTTTACAAGCGCGTATAATGGAGGCTGGGAGGGAGGTGCCCGCCATGACGGTTGCCGTCGACAAGGGCCGCTGCATTGGGTGCGGGATGTGCGCCCATGCAGTGCCGGGCGTTTTTCAAATTGTGGAAAACGCGTCCACTGTGCTGCGTCCGCCGGAGGCCGGGGAAGCAAACCGCACCGCAGACGCTGCCAATGGCTGCCCCGTCAATGCCATCCGCATCCAGAGGGGCTGAAAGCGCAAAACGTCCGGCGGAAAACCGCCGGACGCTTCTTTGCGCTCCCAACGCCCAGGCTGTCCCTGAAATCAGTCGGGCATACGGACAGACTTGCGTTCTTGTATGGCATTTTTCCGGATCCGGTCCAGGGCCTGTTCCACCGCCGGGACCTTCAGCAGGACCACGGTAATCACGCCCTCTGCCAGAAGATAGCTGTAATTGTAGACAATGGGGTAGACGGCGGTCAGGGATTTGGGGAAATTGTCGGGCATATAGTCCATCCAGTACAAATAACCGCCTAGGGAGTGGAAGAAGCCGCGGGCCAGCACCGCCAGGATATAGCCATACAGGAGACCGTTTTTCCGACCGCGGAGCAATCCTGCCAGTCCAAGGGCGGCGAAAGCCAGAACATAGTCGCAGCAGACTTGGAAGAGGGAAAGGAAGTAAGGTTCCTGCAAAAATTGCAGGATGCCGTAGGCAAACCCCACCAGTACGCCGGTGCGGACGCCGTACCAGTTGGCGACCAGGACGATGAATAACATGCTCAGCAGGGTGACAGAGCCGCCGTAGGGGAGTTTGAACACCTTAATGAAGGATGTGACGTAGGCCAAGGCCATCGCCATGGCGCAGTAGGCAAGACGCCGGGTGCTTGCGCTCTCCCGCCCATCCCGGTCGGCCAGGGCCAGGCCCGCTATAACGCAGGCCGCCAGCACGCAGATGCTCAGGGCATAACCCATGATGGTGAGGCCACCCGCCTCGTTTACGAAAACTTGCAGTATCATGGTATCCTCCTTTGATTTGACCGCGAGTTGGACCGCGCCAATCAAAAAAGCCCCTCCGGCGCGCCGGAAGGGCAAAGCTCTCTGCAAATATCCGCAGAGGGTTATGACGGCTCCCTACGTTGGCATTACCCAAATCAGGTTCACGGGTCGAAGCAACCGCTTCCTCTCAGCCTGCTTGCGCAAGCTCCCCAGCTCACAATCCTATTGAATTACCGATAGTATAGCATGTCTCCGCGGATTTTGCAAGAGGGATTTTATCCCGTCTCCTTTCAAGGCAAGCGCCGCTGAGAAAAGATTCGGCCATTGCACAAAATTTATGAAATCAGGCAGATACTTCTATTCAGTGAACCGGAATGTACTGCGGGTCGTTGATTGTACCGCCTTGGAGCAAGTTCAGCTCCAACTTTACATGATCAGGAAATTGATCAAAAGAATCACCGGCCCCGGCCTCCTGTGCCTCAAAATCGATTTTCCATTTATTTCATAAGGTCTGCGACTTTTTCTTGTGTTTTTCGCGGAATCGTGGTATACTCGTCCCATGGAACAGTATCAGCTCATCCGCTCCCGCCGGAAAACCCTGGCGCTGGAGATCACAGAGGATTGCCGCGTTGTCGTGCGGGCGCCGCGCACCTTGTCCCGCGCCCAGATCGACGCCTGTGTGGAAAGTCATGCCGCTTGGATCGAATCCCATTTGAAAATCCAGAGAGAACGGGCCCATACCCGTCCGCCCGCTCCCACTGAGGACGAAATTGCCGCCCTGAAGGCCCAAGCTTGGTCCATCCTGCCGCCTAAAATCGCCCTTTGGAGCGAAAAAATGGGCGTTACCCCCACAGGCCTCCGCATCACTACCGCACGTCACCGCTATGGCAGCTGTAGCGGGAAAAACAGCCTCTGCTTTTCCTGCTTTCTCATGAACTGCCCAGACGCGGCCATCGAGCTGGTCGTCGTCCATGAACTGTGCCACATTCTTGAGAAAAACCATGGCCCCGGTTTCTATGCGCTCCTGGGGCGGTACCTCCCCGATTACAAAGAACGGCGCAGCCTCCTGCGCTGAAATCCCCCTGAACCTGCCCGGTTCGGGATAAACTGTTCAAACCGATCAACGGAAGGAGAGGCAATATGTTTCAGCTGAAAAACCTGCTGCAAGACAATTCCTACCCTGGGCGGGGGATTGTCCTGGGCCGTGATCCCACCGGCAAAAAAGCCATCGTCGTTTACTTCATCATGGGCCGCAGCGAAAATTCCCGAAACCGCATTTTTGCCGCCACAGAAGACGGCATCCGCACCGTTGCCCATGACCCCAGCAAAATGACCGATCCCACCCTGATCATCTACCACCCCGTTCGGCAGGTAGGCCGGGGGCTGATCGTCACAAACGGCGACCAGACCGACACCATCCGGGAGTACATCCTGAACGGCCGGACCTTTGCTGAAGCCTTGAAATCCCGGACGTTCGAGCCGGACGTGCCGAATTATACGCCGCGCATCTCCGGCCTTTTAAGCCCGGACGGCAGTTTCCAGCTCTCCATCCTGAAGTCCGCCGAGGGCGACCCCAGCTGCTGCTGTCGGTACTTTTTCCATTATGACATGCCGCCTGCCGGCGAGGGACGCTTCCTCCATACCTACCAAAGCGACGGCGACCCGCTGCCATCCTTCCAGGGAGAACCGGTACGGGTTGCGCTGGACGCGCCAGACGCGAGGGCCTTGGCCAATGATGTATGGAACTGGCTTGATTTGGAGAACCGGGTATCGCTCTTCGTCCGCTATGTGGACCTGGCGGACGGGACCTGCGAAGATGTGATCCAGAACCGTTATACACCTTAAAAAAAGAAAAGCGCGGAGGAAGACTCCGCGCTTTTCATGCTTTTTTGTGGAACCGTATGGCGGAACGCTCACCCTTTGCAGACGGGGACGATCCAGCCTTTGGTGTCGGGGAGCTTGCCCCACTGCATGCCGGTCATGGTGTCGTACAGCTTCTGTGTGACCGGGCCAATCTTGCTGTCGTTGATAAACACCTTATCGCCCTTCCAATCCAGCTCCTTGACCGGAGAGACAACCGCGGCGGTGCCGGTGCCAAAGACCTCTTCCAGCTTACCCTCATGACCAGCCTTCATAACGTCGGCAATGGCCAGCTTGCCTTCGATGACCTCATAGCCCCAATCCTTCAGCAGCTCGATGCAGCTGCGGCGGGTGACGCCGGGCAGGACGGTGCCGGTGCAGGCAGCCGTATAGATCTTGCCGTCGATCTTGAACATGATGTTCATGCTGCCGACTTCTTCCACATACTTCTTCTCCACGCCGTCCAGCCACAGCACCTGGGCAAAGCCCAGCTTTTCGGCTTCCGCGCCGGCTTTGATGGAAGCGGCATAGTTGCCGCCGCACTTGGCAAAGCCCGTCAGGCCGGGTGCGGCGCGGATGTATTCGTCTTCCACATAAATGCGGACCGGATCAATGCCCTCCGCATAGTATGCGCCGGAGGGGGAGCAGATGATGCAGAACCGGTAGTTATGGCTGGCGTGGACACCCATGCCCACATCCGTGGCAATGATGAAGGGGCGGATGTAAAGGGAAGCGCCGTCGCTGTGGGGCACCCAATCCTTCTCGACCTCCACCAGCGCCTTGACGGCCTGCACAAAGTCCTCCACAGGAATCTCCGGCATGCACATGCGGACGGCGGAATCCATCATCCGCTGGCCGTTGCAGTCCGGGCGGAAGAGCTGGATGGTGTTATCGGCGGTACGGTAAGCCTTCAGGCCTTCAAACAGCTCCTGAGCATAGTGGAACACAACGCAGGCGGGGTCCAGGGCGAAGGGGGCGTAGGGGACAATCTGCGCGTCGTGCCAGCCCTGGGCGGGGGTATAGTCCATCACAAACATATGGTCGGAGAAAATTTTGCCGAAGCCAAGGTTCGATTCGTCAGGTTTTTGTTTCAAGGCGGCTGCTTTGGTAATTTTGATATCCAGCATGGTAAAAACTCCCTTTGTTTCAATTTACAGGGTATTCCCTGAGAAAGACCCAAGCAAATTATAAGCCTCCCTTTCTTCAAAGTCAACGCCATTTGCCTCCGGCGGTCCGTTTTTTCTCATACCCGGAACCATCTTTTGCACTTTTTGACAAAGGTTTCGACAGGTTCCAGCCAACTTTTCACATAGGATGCTATAAAATGTGGAAAACCGGAAGGAGGCGTTCAATTTATGGACGGAACAGAAGACAAACGGGTGCTGCGGCTGCCTGCGGCGGAAATCCGCCCAAATCCCCGCCAGCCCCGGCAGGTCTTTGACGAAGCCGCTCTGCGGGAATTGGCGGCCTCCATCCGCCGCCATGGCATCCTACAGCCCTTGACCGTCCGCCGCCGCCATGACGGCTGGGAACTGGTGGCGGGGGAACGGCGGCTCCGCGCCGCCCGCCTTGTGGGGATGGAAACGGTGCCCTGCATTGAGGCCGATGTGGACGACCGGGAATCCGCTCTGCTGGCGCTAGTGGAGAATTTGCAGCGGCAGGACCTCCACTATTTTGAAGAGGCCGCTGCGATTGCCGATTACCTGCGCCGCTCCGGTTCCACCCAAGAGGAAGCCGCTGCCCAGTTGGGCCGGTCGCCGTCAGCGGTGGCGAACAAGCTGCGGCTGCTGCGGCTCTCCGGCCCCTGTCGGGAGCTTCTGGTCTCCCAGGGGCTGACGGAGCGGCACGCTCGCGCCCTGCTGCGTCTGGAAGACGAAGAGGAACGTCTCGCCGCCGCCCGTCACATTGCCGAACGGCATTTGAACGTGGCCCAGTCGGAGCAATACATAGAACGGCGGCTTACCGTCCTTCAAACAACGCCGCCTGCCGGACGCCGTACTTTCATCATCAAGGATGTCCGGCTCCTCCTCAACAGCATCGACCGGGGCGTCCGTATTGTGCGGGAGGCCGGGATCGACGCCCAATGCTGCCGGGAGGACACGGACGACGCCATTTTCCTCACAATCCGGATTCCCCGCAGGAAAACAAGCGAAAGAACCGAGCCTTAATCATGGACACGGTACCATCCTGGAACACCGCCAGCTGCCCGATTTCAAACATTCGTTTCTATCGTAACCATTTTTTCCCGATTGTTACTACATTGTAATCTCTTTTTTCGACAATTTGTGATAAAATAAGTAATCAAGGGCCGTATGTGTGTAACGGCCCTGAATTCCATTATGGCATCAGGAGGGACTTCATGGACCAGACAAAAGGTGAAGTCAAAATACAGCAAGCGGGTGGCGCCCGTGTAAGAAAAAGCGGCCGCAGCAACGCGCCGCTGATTGCCTTGGCGGCCGCTGCGGCAATCGCGGTCGGCGTCTATGGCGGCTTGTGTGCCGTGGCCGTCCATGGCGGAAGCCTATGGAAAGGCACACAGATTTTGGGCCAGGATGTCGGCGGCATGACGCGTGAGGAGGCCATTGCCGCCGTGGAATCCTCCCTGGATGGACAGGAAATCGGCCTATACCTCTACGACGGTTCCGCTGAGCCGGAGCGCGGTGATGCGCCGGACGCCTCCATCTCCTTGGCAGAGTTGGGCGCGGAAGTCGATGTGCCTGCGCTGGTCGACCAAGCAAAAGCGGAAACCCAAAGCGGCTCCGTCCTCACCGCTGGATGGCGCTACCTTACCAACAAGGGAACTTCCGACTACAGTTTGGGCGAACACCTGCATGTGGATGCCGCCAAGACCGCCGCCGCCGCGGAAGCCGCAGCCAATGAACTTTCCTGGGCGGCACAGGATTGCAGCTACACTATGACGGACAGCACCATCCAAATACAGATGGCCCAGGATGGGCGGAGCGTCAGCGCCCAGGCAATCCAGACGGCATTGTCCCAAGGCGCGTGGGATGCGGATATGGGGCTGGATGTCGCCTATTCAATGGTATCCGGGCAGAACTTATCCGCCCAGGAAATTCACGACGAAGTTTATGGCGAAGTCAAAAACGCCGGTTATGACGCGGCTACCAACAGTATCATCCCCGAGCAGACCGGCGCGGATTTTGATATTCCGGCCGCCCAGCAAATGCTGGACGCCGCTGCCCCCGGCGAGACTGTGACCATCTCGGCGCAGATCCAGTACCCCGCTGTTACCGCGGAGAGCCTGAAGGCCGTTTTGTTCCGGGACGTTCTGGGCGAGTGCATCACCAGCGTTGGCGGTACGGCGGCGCGGCGGACGAATGTGCGCTTGGCATCGGCGGCTTTTAATGGCGTTGTGATGAACACAGGGGATGTATTTTCTTACAATGAAACCGTTGGGCAGCGGACAACGGCGAAGGGCTATCAGGCCGCGCCTGCTTATGTGCAAGGAGAAACCGTCAACGAGATTGGCGGCGGCGTGTGTCAGCCCTCCTCCACGCTGTATCTGGCCTGCCTGCGGGCGAATTTGGAGATTACGGAGCGGTATCCGCACCGTTACGCTCCTTCCTACATCGACTGGGGAATGGATGCAACCGTTTCCTGGGGCGGGCCAGACTATAAGTTTACCAATAACACCAATTATCCCATCAAGATCGTTACAATTTATGAGAACAACAAGCTGACGGTTCGCCTCTTGGGCACAAATGTGGACGGCACCTATGTAAAGATGACCAATCAAACGATGTCTTCCACGCCGTACAAAACCGTTTATAAGGATGACAACAGTCTCCCTGCCGGGACGCAGACGGTCATCACAACTCCTTACACCGGTTATAATGTGCGGAGCTTCCGGAATATATACAGCGCCAGCGGCGAGCTGATTTCCAGCGAACTGGAGGCGGTCAGCGATTACAAATCCCGGGATCAGGTGATTGCCCGCGGGCCTACCGCAGCATCGGCCCCGGCGGAGACCCCCACAACGCCCGAGGAGACAACGCCTCCGGCAGATACAACCGTTCCTCCCGCAGGGACAACACCCTCCGCGCCGGAAACACCCTCCGCACCGGAAACACCTGTTGAAACACCGCCAAGCGCTCCTGTAGATCCCCCCACGGATACCCCCATTGTAGTTGTACCCCTTGACCCAGAGGGATAGGCGGAAAAGAATAGAAAAACAGCGTCTGTCCAAAGACAGACGCTGTTTTTTCCAATTGCCTTCTCCAAGGTGGTCAAGCAGCAAAGAAGTGCGCAAAAAACGCACATAAACAGCCGGTCCATGGTTTTTTCTTATGAGGAGGCAACTCCGCCCGGCAGATCGACATATTTGTTCGGTTTTGCTATACTTGATTCGGAAATTCCGGAATTCAGCGGAGGTTGTGGAAGGAGCTGTAACATGGAAGGACAAGAATTCATCATCCGGCCATTGTGCCCAGGGCTTTGCGGGGATTGGCTGCGGTATTTTGATCAGACCGCTTTCCAAGATCATAAAGATTGGGCGTTCTGCTATTGTCTGGAAGGTTTTTTGGACCGCAAAACACAGGAGGAATGGACCAACGCCGAGGAGCGCAGGGAAAAGGCGGCAGAGTGCATCCAAACAGGCAGGATGCAGGGATATCTTGCCTATCGGGGAGATACGGTCGTGGGCTGGTGCAACGTCAATGAGCGGGAGAATTACCGGTATGTAACAGAAATGTTCCAGGCGGTTGGCTATCAGCCGGAAGACACGGCGGGCGTAAAGGTAAAGACGGTTTTCTGTTTCCTGATCGCGCCGGAGCAGCGTGGGAGAGGCGTTGCACAGCGTTTGTTGGAACGGGTCTGTGCAGATGCAGCACAGGAGGGGTATGCGTATGCAGAAGCTTATCCATTTGCAGATGAAGCGTTTGAATTTCAATATCACGGTACAGTGAATATGTATAAACAATGCGGGTTTGCGGAAGCGGCGGATTTGAAATTTGTAAAGGTAATGCGAAAGCGGCTGCTATGACTGACCGCTATCTAAGAGCGGCAGGCGCTTTGCCTGGCCGCTCCTGCTACGTGGGGAAGGAAGGTAGCATATTGTTAATGGCAGGGTGCTGGGGCGGTTTTTTTGAGGAGAAAGCTCCAAACCAGCCGCGTAAGGGGCAGAAAGTACAGGAAACAGGCGGCAAGGATACTGGCAGTCGGCGCGGCGATGGATGCGAGAGGAACTGCACTGGCTAGAGACCAGGGAACCAATGGGGCAATAATGACGCTGGTG
Source organism: Oscillibacter sp. (assembly GCA_022795445.1). Lineage (GTDB taxonomy): Bacteria > Bacillota > Clostridia > Oscillospirales > Oscillospiraceae > Oscillibacter. The sequence goes on from JAAWGR010000040.1 coordinate 18,311, forward strand.
TCTTCCAAATCCACAGCAAGGGTCTGCTGGTCTGGCTCCAACTCTTCACAGATCTGGTGGGTGAGCATGATAGAGAAGGTCTGGCTACATCCGACGATATTTGAAACAATCGCGGAGCTGAGGACGGCAGTATATACGGTGCTTCTGCGGCTAATGCGGAAGAGCAAATGCTTTGCACCGTCAAGAAGGCCGGTTTTGCGGAAGATTTCGGCATAGGCGGAGGAGACGCAGATAATCGCAAACCCTTTCGCCATGGAAATGATTCCTCCGCCGTTCAGCATCGGGGCAAGTTCTATATCATTGGTCTGATATCCAAAGACCATCATACGGCAAACGGAAAGGAACGGGATTCCCTGGATAGCGACACAGCAAACCGCCGCAAGGAGGATACTGGCCAGCATGGTCCACTTGACAGGGACCCGGAAGGCGGAAAACAGGAGGATTACTCCTACCGGAAGGAGCACAAACCAGTGGAGAGAAAACTGGCGGGCGAAAGCTGCCTCGATTTCCGTAGGGGCAGCGGCACTGTGAATCGAGAGGCCAAGGATGGCGTAGACCGCACAGGCGAGGAGAAACGGAAGGAGCGCCGTGCGGAACATTTTCTTTAAGTTGGCAAAGAGGTCTGTTCCGGTGAGTTGGGAGATAAGCAGGGCGCTGGTGGAAACGGGCGACCAACGGTCACCAAAGTAGACGCCGGAAAGGACTGCGCCGCCAGTAAGAACCGGGTCGAGGCGGACCGCCCCGGCCATTGTCATGCAGACGACGCCCATAGTGGCCGATGTACCAAAGGAAGTGCCCATCAGGACGGATACAACGCAGTTGAGCAGGAAAACCACCAAGTAGAAGATGGAAGGGCGGATCAGCTTGGCAGCGGTGCAGACGATCAGGGGGATGGTCCCGCCAGCGCGCCAGACGGCGGTAAGCGCTCCAATCAGAAGGAAAATGAATAGGATTTTCCAAACGGTGCGGACGCCGGAGAGGGCCATACGTATAAGCTGGGGCCAGGAAAAGCCCTTGCGTTTCCCATAAACCAGAAAAAGAAGCAGCCCAAAAACCAGCGCATACAGGATGGATTTACCGGAAAAAACACACGCCGTCAAGCAGAGGCAGAAGCATGCCAGGATTGCAATTTCCATAAATAAATCAGCTCCATGGTTTGTGTTCGGTATCGAAATATAAATTACCGGCAGGATGGAATCTCCACGGTGCAACCATTGTACCATATGTCGGAAGGCATGTAAAGCGGCAGCATGGCAATGAAATTTTTTCAAAAAAGGAGAAAGAAGGGGTTGACAAAAACATAGGGAATCTGCTATACTTTCTATTGTTCGCAGCGCAAAGCAAATACGGCGGCATAGCTCAGTTGGCTAGAGCATACGGTTCATACCCGTAGTGTCCCCGGTTCAAATCCAGGTGCCGCTACCAAATTTCATGAAGCGCCATAAGGCGCTTCGTGAAATCCCTTCCCTTATCCTACTTTCTTATCTTTTATCCCCGTATTCCTGGGATCCCCAAAAATTCGCAGATTTTTGGGGAGGGAGGAGAAGGAAGGAGCGGATATGGAGTTCTCACCAACGGTGAGAACGGAATGGAGCGAGTTTCTTCGACGATATGGCCCGTTGGTCAAGTGGTTAAGACACGGCCCTTTCACGGCTGTAACATGGGTTCGAATCCCGTACGGGTCACCAGTACCGTAGGACGTTGTATGGCACAGCGTCCTACGGGAACTCTCTTGAGTCTATCATAACCTTTGGAGGCTTAGCTCAGCTGGTTAGAGCGCATGCTTCACACGCATGAGGCCACTGGTTCGAGTCCAGTAGTCTCCACCATGGAAATCCCCCTAGAGCCGCAAGGCTTTAGGGGCTTTTCTTGTTTCCAGAATCAGACGTTTTGTTAGTAACATCAAATCCTCCCCAGCTTGCGCATAACGCTATCGTAGGCTCTGGGATTGACGACATGAAGAGTGTTCATCAGTTCGTCCATAACCGCCCAGGCGTCAGAAGGATCCTTCCCCTCAACCGCCAGGAGGAAGTCGCTGTCGCCGTACTGGCCTAGCGCTTTTCTGATGGGCGCGGCCTCAGAATAGGCTGCGATTTGGGGCTCAGAATATGATACTTGCACACCTGACAGCTTATCCCTGATGGAGTAGAGGGCGGACAGCGTCACACAATCATCCAGCTTGTCCGCCTCCTGCTCATACCTGGATATCCAGTATTCGATTTCTCTGATATCCAGCATGGGTGCTCCCCCCCTATCAGGCGTTTTCCAGCTGCCGCATAAATCGCTTGATATTTTCGCGGTCATGTTCGGGGGCGGCGTCCCACGCAGCCTCCAGGTGCTCCATCATTTCACCGCGGCCATCGTCCCGGCTGTAGCGGCCCCGGCTGTCACGGCGGGAACTGTAGCCATCCTGTCTGTCGCCTCGCATACCATCTCGGCTGTAATGGCCTCGGACATAGTGCTGCCCACGGTTGGCGGAGCTATAGCCTTCGCCCTCTTCCAACATGCAGATTTTATCAATGTTTTTAATGGTATCTGTCAGTTTATGGGCAAGTTCCAGATCGCCGGGGCCAATTTCGGGCTTACGGTCGATTTCTTCCAGTTCTTCCCGCTGGCTTTCATCATACCGCTCACCGGAGACTTCACCACCAGCCCGTTTTCCTGGGCAGTATGGAAGATGCTGCCCAGATTGATCAAGACCTTAGATTGGACAGCGTTGCTTTTATCGGAAAGTCCCGCCATGATGGCCTGAATCTGCATGGGCGTGATATCCCGGAGCCGGTAGCTGCCAATCGCAGGAAGGATATACTGGTTCAGCGCATATTCGTTTCTTTCGCGGCCATAAGGCATTCCCCTTTCAATAATGCCTTGCGATACAGTATCCTCTTGTCTATCACTGTGGCAGAACAACAGATAAAGCTCTTGCCGCCTTTGGAAAGATAGGCTCCCATAACAAAATCCTGTTGTCCGCCTGCACCGGAAATATGCCGAATGCCCGAAGACTCGGAGGAAATCTGTCCATAGAGGTCGACGTCTGCAGCGCCGTTGATGGAAATGAAGTTGTCCATGCTGGATACCCGCGCAATACCGTTGCAGTAGTCTACCGGAGCGTTCATGCATGTGGGGTTATCTGACAGAAAATCGTAAAGCATTTGCGTTCCGGCAGCAAAGGTGTAGGGCTGGGCATCTGGCCGATGGGCGGATTTTCGCCTTCTACGATCATATCCACATGGCTGATACGGATTCCGTTCTCAAAGCCGCCAAAACAGTAAGGCATATTCCGGTTGACTTCGACGATCACTGTTTTGGCCCGCTCGCACACAGCGGCAAGATGGGAGGTGTTGGGCCCGAAGCTGAAATAGCCGTGGCGGTCCATAGGCGCCGCCCGAATCATAACCACATCCACCGCTTTCAGATTCTCGCGGTAATAGCGAGGCAGCTCCGAGCAGCGAATAGGCGCATAGTAGGCCATGCCCAACTGAAACATTTTGCGCTCAACGCCCGACATATGCCAGGAATTTCATGTGAAATGTCTGGCGGCGTCAGGAACCTAGGCAATAGCGGGCGTATGAATCAGGATTCCGCCGCAGATCTTCACGTCCGTCAGCTCCTCGCTCCGTGCCGTCAGAGCCTGGTCCAAAGCCTCCGGCGTACAGGTACACCGGCCATAATCCACCCAATCGCCAGATTTGACAGTCTTTGCTGCGGTTTCTGCTGTAGTTATCTTTTGCTGATACGCTTTCTGATAATCCATGGTTGTATCTCCCGTTTCATAAAATAGAATTCCGGAAAGTGCCGGGCCACATGGTCAGGCAAGGGGTTCCAGATGCAGCTCTTTTACTTCTTCCAATAATTTTTGCCCCCGTTGATGGAACTGCATTTTCTGATTAACCCGGTCGTAGGCTTCACAGCCGTAACGGGCAATAAATTTCGCCGTTTGAGGACGGATGGCCAATTCTGCCATCAGAATCATCAATTCCTGCCCTCCGGGAAAGACTGTTTCGCAGAACCGGAACAGGCAGTCTAACTCCTTCCCAGTCTTTTCCGAAAGGCTTTGGACCTTGTCTGTCCGCGTTTCAAAATCTTCCTTCCAGGCGTTAAATGCGGACTTCCCTCCCTTTTGGGCAGCAGGCAATGTCGTATAAGTACGCAAACGTTCCACTGCGTTGAGCAGACGGGCGTTTCCAGATGTACTCTCCAACACAGCCGCATCCGCTTCGAGGCGCTGGATATGGCCAGACAACACCTCCACAGGCTCCGCCCCCGGACGCATCAGACTGACTCGAACTTGCCGTAAAACATCCAGCACAATTTCCAATACAGCTTCCTTTTCCACAACCTCTCCCGCAGATTGGGAAACCGCGTCCAGCAGCAGGCCCAGCAGAGACACCCGTTCGTCAAACCGGGCCTCCCGCGCACGCTGGCGGATGCTCTCCGGTTCCTGTCCGGAGAGAATGGCGCCAATCTGATAATCCGTCCGATATTTCCGGTACAAATCGTAGTAAATGGCAAAATTTTTGGCAATTTCCGGATTATGCAGATACTGCCTTATCAAATCCTCATCCACAGGAATACCATGTTCCTCATACTGACAGATCATATCAGAAAGATCACTCCACCCCCGTGCAGTAACGAAGCGCTTGCCATCCACAGTGGACTGAACCGAATAAAAATCTTCTTTTTTGCAGTCCAGATAGGTGGTAATGGCTCCATGAACGCCCCAACCGCAGGCATATTCCTTCCAAACGCCGTAATCTGGCTCGATATCCACCCGTTTCAAACGATCCCAGGTCACGATATCAAATTCCCGGGCGGTGTGGTTGTACTCTGGCGGATTGCCTGCCGCCACTACTATCCAGCCGGAGGGAACCCGATGCCGTCCGAAGGTCTTATACTGCAAAAATTGCAGCACGGCAGGAGTTAACGTCTCTGAAACGCAGTTGATTTCGTCCAGGAAAAGGATTCCTTCCCGCTTTCCCGAAGTCTTTCTGTAATCGTAAATGGAAACGATAATTTCACTCATGGTGTATTCGGAAACCTGAATGGCCTGTCCGTCATATTCCTTCTCCACAATATAGGGCAGACCCAGAGCGCTTTGACGGGTGTGATGGGTCATGGAATAGGCCACCAGCCCCACGTCCAGTTCCTGGGCTACCTGCTCCATTACCGCCGTCTTGCCAATTCCCGGAGGCCCCATCAGGAAGACCGGGCGCTGCTTTTCCGGCGGCATTTTATAACGTCCAAAACGGTCCTTGGCAAAATAGACGGTCATGGCGTTTTGAATCTGCTGTTTTGCCTGTTTGATATTCATAGTTTCTCAATTTCCTCCCGCTGTAATGTCATCTGAATCGCCCAGGGCGGCGTTTTTGGGTCATTGTCCGCGCCGTCCAGAAAGACGAAAACGGTCTCATAAGGAGGCTTCTTCCGTGGATATTCCCCCCTTCCGTCAGTGAAGTAGATCAATCCTTCCAAGCGGCGAAATTCCTTGTTTTGTATCAGCTTGTCCACGCAGCGAAACACTGGGCGGAAATCTGTGCCGCCAAACCCCTTGAGCTTCATGGAGCGAAGATAGCCCTCAAACTCTTGAAGGGATGTAATTTTAATATCATCCCGAATCTCTTGGTCACACTGGATGATATGCACGTTGACCCTGGCCGCGAAACTTCCAGTCGTTTGCAGGATGTTGTAGGTCTTCTGCACAAATGCCTGCACGATCGGTCCCTGCACCGAACCGGAGGTATCAATAGCAATCACAAACTCTTTCACATGGCGGTCATCGCTGTACTCCAGGGGTTCAATCAAGGGAAGATTTCCATAGCGCCGGAGGCCATAGGTGTAGAAAATATAGTCAAATTCGTCAGGATTAAACTTGATTTGTTCCCCCATAACGGCAAACTTCCTCAGAAACGCGGCATAGTCGTATCGCTCCCGGTTGACGGCTTTCAGCGTCTGAACCATCCCGCCGCTCTGTTTTCCCTTCTTTCGGGCGGCCATTTCAAGCTCTGTCTGCATCCGACGGGAAATTTCCTGCCATTCCTCCTGGGAGTCTGCAGCAGAAGGATTCTGATCCCGCAGCTCCCGGAGGTCCTTTTCCTCTCCGCTGCTGCCGCCTTCGGTCTGCTTGCCGTTCTCGCTTTCACCCTGCCGCCGGCCGCCTTGATTGCCTCCTGCCCGGACCTCGCCGCTTTGGAGTGGTTCCGGCGTATACCAAGGGAAATGCTCATCGGCATAAAACAGACTGCTCAGCCGTTTAAGCTGCTCTGACGACAGGTCGGACTCCCGGAAATAGCGGTAGATGCGCTCCGCCGTCACCTGACCGAGTTCTTTTTTCAGAATATCCAGTTCTTCTCTTTGAGCCTCTTCCACCCCACAGCGGACCGCAGGGGCATCCAGGCCGCAGATGACGTATTCTACCGTCATGTCGCAGGCCAGGTCCCAGAGCGCCCGTTCCATACTCGCAGCCTGCCAGACGTGGCGGAAGACGCAATGGAGGACGGTATGCAGATACGCCCGGGCTATCCGGTTCGGCTCCGCCTGATAGCTTTGCAGAATGAACCGCGGGTCATAGCCCAAAACGTTTCCGTCAATAGCAATGCCCTGTTCTGGCAGGACAAACAACCGGGGACGGTTTAAGGCCGCGTCCAGAAACCGCAGCTCCACCGTCAGGGTCTGCCTGGCGTAGTCCAGGATCTCAGACGCAAGACGGTCTTCCTGTAAGCGGCGGGCGGCGTCCTCACGGTCTGTCCGTGTTTCCTTTTCCAATTCCGCCATGGCACACCTCTTTCAAATTCGTATCCACACGGCGGGGAGAACTCCAACGGCGCCGTCGTTCACCAGCCGTCCCTGGTACTAAAGATATTGTCAAGGGGGAATGTAAGATTGAATTTTTACCTTTTTAGTTTTCTTTATTCTTTCAAAGGCAACCGCCGCCACTCATACAGAGAGGCG
>JAAWGR010000041.1 GCA_022795445.1 Oscillibacter sp.
ACGGCAAGTATAATTATTCAAGGGCTGTACACCTTTACCCGCCATTTTTCGACATTTCCTGTTCGGCGAAAAACTACAAAATCGCTCCGGCGTTGACAACAGAGCCAAGGCCGAGCAGCGGCGCGGCGCTGGTCTGATCCTGTGGACTTGCCGGGAGGGCGATCTGCTCCAGGAGGCGGTGACTGCCTGCGAGGGCTGGGGCCTGATTTTCGATACTGTGAACGAAAGCCTGCCTGACTGGATCGAGGCGTTCGGGACCCAACCCAGGAAGGTCGGCGCCACGGAGTATTGGGACGATAAGGCATCGCGGATTCCTGTCGCACACCGATTTTTTGTAGGTGGGGCAGGCGATGACTCCATTGAGCTGTTCGAGCCCGCTCAGGGCAACGAGAACCCGGAGCTGAAACCATGTCCGTTCTGCGGGGGCACCAATGTTTTCTACGAAAGGTATGGCGGCCCGGCGGGTGAACGGTGGCGCTGCTGGTGCGCCGAGTGCCTTGCTGGTATTGACCCAGGCACAGCGCAGGAGATGGGGCAGGTTCGGGAAATGTGGAATCGCCGACCTGAACTACCTAACGCCCCCCTGACCCTGGAGGAGCTTCGGGAGATGGACGGGGATCCGGTGTGGATTATCCCAATATGCGGAAGCGGTGGTTTCTGTACGTGGATGCTGGTTGATGCAGAATACGAGCTTTGCCGAGAAGCTCACGGAGAAATGGCGGTGTTTGAGAACTGCGGCAAGACCTGGCTGGCATATCGCTACAAGCCGGAGGAGGGTGCATGAGTGGATAAGAAAATTCTGGATGTCACCTGCGGTGCCCGTACAATCTGGTTCGACAAGCGCCATCCTGCCGCTGTGTATTGCGACCGGCGGCGGGAGGAGTACCACCACCTCTGGAAGAACGCTGGAAACTGCTCGCTGAATATCGACCCAGATATCCTCTGCGACTTCACAAATCTTCCGTTCCCGGATAATGCATTTTCGCTGGTCGTGTTCGATCCACCCCATTTAACCGGAGCAAAGGAAACTGCATGGTTGGTAAAGAAGTATGGGAAACTGGATAACACATGGCCGCAGATGCTGCACGACGGTTTTGCGGAGTGTATGCGTGTCCTGAAACCAGACGGAGTGCTTATTTTCAAGTGGTCAGAGTATGACATTCCTGCAGAAAAGGTATGGAAGGCCATCGGTCAAAAACCACTGTTTGGACACCATAGCGGCAAGAAATCCAGAACATTTTGGGGATGCTTTATGAAGCTTTTAGAGGAGGTGCAGGATGAAGCTCTACAATAACGACGCATACCGGGATGAGTTCATGGGAATTGTGTATGGCATTTTGCACAACGACGGAACGAATGACTGGGCAAATCAAATCATTGATGCCTTTGACAACGCCTCGACAGTGGAGGCGGAACCAATGCCTCCAAATGCTTCGCTGACCCTGGAGGAGCTTCGGGATATGGACGGGGAGCCGGTGTGGATCGCCAAAATGGACGGGAGCGGTGGCGTGTGGATGCTGGTTGACGCAGAATATGAACTTTGCCGTGAGGCTCACGGTGAAATGGCAGTGTTCGAGAACTGCGGAAAGACTTGGCTGGCCTACCGCCGCAAGCCGGAGGAGGGGACAATATGAAGGGAATCCCCAACCCTCTACGGTTGGGCGGCAGACCCCTGGGTATGGGTCATTGAGTTCGAGCGGTGCGAAAAGCCTTGAAGAGAGGGGAAAAGATGGACTCAAACAGTGTATTCCGCCAGAGGCTGCGGAAGCTGCGAGAAAAGCAGCGGAGAAAACAGTATATTGTCTCGGAGCTCTGCGGGCTGAACCGGAGCACGATCCGGCGCTATGAACGAGGTGAGATGGGTCCAAGCGTGGAGGCGCTCATAAGCATCGCGGATTATTTTGAGGTTTCCATAGATTATCTGATTGGGCGGACCGAAAACCCGCAGATAAACAGATGATTCTTTCCCGTCTCAAAAAAATTTTTTAAAAAATTGTGCGTACACGCACAAAACAAAGCCGCCCATGAGGTTAAATTGAGGTGCGGGGCTATACCGGCCCTGCACCTCCTTCTTCCTCCCTGAGAGGGGCGGCGGTATTGGCTGTCGCCCCATCCGGGAACACAGACACATATGTGGCTGCCTGGCGCATGAACCAGTAGCCTGCACCATAAGAGAACACGCATGGCAGGACAAGCCCCTGCCGTCTCTTACCATCGTACCTTGACAACCTCATATTGAGATGGCGAGCAAAAAGAGAGGAAACGCATGGTGGGATATGCCCCCGCCGCCTCTCCTATTATGAAAGGAGAACTCTCTTGAAAGAATTGAAAGCGCAGGACTTCCACGGCAAGAAGGTCGTGGATAGCCGGGAAGTTGCAGAAATGGTGGAGCGTGAGCACTACGAACTTCTGAAAAGCATCCGGCAGTATGCGGAATACTTAGCCGCAGGGGAAATCCCCGTGGGCGATTTCTTCATCGAAAGCACCTATCTGGACGGTAATAACCAGCCCCGCCGAGATTGGCGCGGTTGCCTGTGGACTGTATGAAACCTGCGGCATTCCCTTGCACGATGCCTTTTCCAGTCAGATTCCGGGCCAGATGAGCCTGTTTCATGCACCTGAATTGGGCGCGTAACAACTGAATACATCAAAGTTCCCGCTATCTCATATGAGGTGGCGGGGATTTTTATTGGTGAGGAACCCGTGATCGTGCCAATATATGCGGACCATCCGCGCATGAGCTTTAAGTCCGCAACAAAAAGGAGGTGCAGCAGAAAAATGTTAATTATGGTTTTGCTTAGCTGCTGTTCCTTTCTGCTTATCATCAGATTGCCCTTACTGATGCGCAGAGAAAACCTGACCCGCCGCGAGCCTTTCGATAAAAGCGAAAATGCGGGAAGCCGGGCCGAATTGGAAAACCACCTGCCTTACTATACGGCGGGATTTGAGTAACGTATCCCAAAGGGCATCAAAAAATCCTGCAATCATATCATATATGCCGGGTGCAGATACAGAAGCTATCGCCTATAGCCGCGGGAACAATGGGCGTAGTGTGGCGGGCTGAACCCGTCTCCCGGCTCCATATAGGGGCGCATGTTCCAAGGTGGCGAGGCGGTCTCCAAAACCGCTTGTGGTGAGTTCGATTCTTTACCGTCCCTGCCATAATCAAAAAGCGGAGAATGTGGAAATGAACAAAATTGGGTACGAAGAAAGAAAAGCGGTATATGTGTCTGCTATCGAAAAGTGGGGGATTGATGCGCAATCCTGCATGGCAATCGAGGAAATGAGCGAATTGACAAAAGAAATCTGCAAGACAAGACGCGGAAAGAACGATCCCGATGCCCTTGCAGATGAAATCGCAGATGTAACAATTATGTTGGAACAGCTGCGGCTTATGTTTGGTATGAATGAGCTTGTATGCCAGCATATGGATGCCAAAATTGCCCGCTTAAAAAGTCGATTGGGTGAAGCATAATTCTCATCCAAACAATAAATAGGGGCATAGCCAAGAGGCAAGGCAAGGGGTTTTGGCCCCATGATTGCTGGTTCGAATCCAGCCGCCTCTGCCATTGGAGGGATAACATGATTTGGGATATTTTTGTTATCATCTTTTCTGTTATGGCAGTTTCTTGTCTGTATTTAGTCACATTATATAAAAAGAGACAAGAAAAACCATGTAGAATGGAAAGAAGAACAGAACAGAGATGTGAACTTGAATATAAACGCGCCATAACTCCACGGTTCAACGTTTCTGAATATATGGAGCGCATTGAAAAAGCATACCTTGAAATCCTAGAAACAAGGCAACCCATAAGCCAGAGTATTACTCTGTGGTGGGGATTGGATGGCCTTCGGCTGAACGAAGACGGCACAATGACATGGGTAAGCCGGAAGAAACCAAAAACATTGCCTGCGATATGGGATATGTGCCAGACTGCAACGCCCATAAGGACAGAAGGAATGCAACAGGCTCCAGAAGATGAAATAGCAGCGCTGAAAAGGCAACTGAATATAATGAATTTAAATGAAGCGATGCAACATCATAACGCACTAATCATCGCGTCATTGCAAAGTAATGTGACACCATATCCATCATATTTTGAGTGTGGACATATGTATTTGGAGAAACAGATAGAGCAATGCTGTTGCAATAAATTGCTTTAAATTGCTTTAATTGATTTTGTTTGAGAGGTGGTGGTATGGCATTAACACCAAAGCAAAAGCGATTTGTAGCGGAATACCTTGTGGACCTCAATGCCACCGCCGCCGCAATCAGGGCCGGGTATAGCAAAAAGACCGCTGAGGTTATTGGGTATGAAAACCTTAGGAAACCTCAGATTGAAGCGGCAATAAATCAGGCCATACAGGAGCGTGAGAAGCGGACCGAGATTACCCAGGACATGGTTTTGAGGGAAACTGCGAAACTTGCCTTTTTCGATATTCGGAAGATGTTCGACAAGAACGGAAAGCCGTTGGATATCTCAAAGCTGGATGATGCCACCGCCGCCGCTCTTGTGGGACTGGATGTGCAGGACGTAACTGACCAGGACGGCGATTATGTGGGCTATGTCAAAAAATACAAAATGGCGGATAAAGTTAAAGCTTTGGAGCTGCTTGGCAAACATTTTGGCACGTGGGAGCCGAAAGATGACGGACCAAAGGATGAGATTGAGGAAGACGGCCTGAGCCGGAGCTTAAGAAAATTGGGGGAGAGGTTGGAGAGCGATGAATGATAGATTTGCTAGAATCAAAGCGATTGTGGACAGATGGAATCCAACTAACGAAAAAGACCAGGAAATTTTAAACAAGTTTTTGCAGCTCTACCAAGAATTGCATGATTAGCGCCAAGCAAAAGAAAATCCTTGCGTTCTCCTATTCCCAATATGACGCCCTGATATGCGACGGCGCAGTGCGTTCCGGCAAGACCTCCCTGATGGTGGTTGCGTTCATCGACTGGGCTATGCGGGAGTTTTCCGGCCAGCGGTTCGGCATCTGCGGCAAGACGGTCAAGAGTGCGACGGAAAATATGATAACGCCGTACATAGCTATGTACTACGCAAAGAAGCGGTACACGCTCCGATGGAGAAGTTCTAAGCAAATTCTTGAGGTTCGCCGGGGCCCCAGGGTGAACTACTTTGAGGTATTCGGGGGCCGGGACGAATCCAGTTTTGCCCTGATCCAGGGCCGGACGCTGGCGGGGGTGCTGCTGGACGAGGTGGTTCTGATGCCGGAGAGCTTTGTCAATCAGGCGTTGGCACGGTGCAGCGTGGAGGGCTCAAAGGCGTGGTTCTCCTGCAACCCTGGCCCGCCGTCCCATTGGTTTAAAGAGAACTGGATTGACAAGCGGGAAGAACATAACGCGCTGCGTCTGCATTTCATCCTGGATGACAATCCGAGCCTGAGTGAGAAGAAAAAAGAGCAGTACCGCCGTGATTTCACCGGTGTGTTCTATGACCGATATGTGCTGGGGCTGTGGGTGGCGGCAGAGGGGCTTGTTTATCCGATGTTCAGCGAGAAACGCCATGTTATCAAGGGAGACGCGCCGCCTACAGAGGGCGAATACTACGTTTCCTCCGACTACGGCATTCAGAACCCCAACGTGTTCCTGTTGTGGCGCAAGGAGTACGGGACAAGCCGCTGGATTTGTCTGAAAGAGGACTACTATTCAGGTCGGGAGGAAAAGCACCAGTTGACCGACAGCCAGCTGGTGGACCGTCTTGACGCGATGCTGGACGGTATCAAGCCAAGGTGGGTTATCATTGACCCGTCCGCAACATCCATAAAGGCGGAGCTGCGGCGGCGTGGATACCGTACCAGGAACGCGGACAATAGCGTTTTGGACGGTATTTCGGACGTTTGCTCCATGCTGGGCGCGGGGAATCTGGCGTTTATGCCCTGCTGCGAGAATACTATAGCGGAGTTCGGTTCCTACATGTGGGACAATAAGGCAGTTAACGCTGGAGTGGACGCGCCGCTGAAGGAGAACGACCACTGCATGGACGCAACCCGCTACCTGGTCAAGACCCTGCACCTGGTCCGGCGGGCGAACGAGAAGCCATACCAGTCCGTTTTGGGGAGATAGGACAATGAGGGAGATTCTTTTTAGGGGAAAACGGCTTGATGACGGCAAGTGGGTGTACGGATATGTATTCGACAACGGAATAGCCAGCGACAGAAAGGTTTTTGTTGGTGGATTGGTTGTATCTGACGCAACAGAAAACACAGATGATAGATATGAAGTCGGCCTTGATTTTGAAGAAGCCGACCCATCCACCATCGGCCAGTACACCGGCCTGACCGACAAGAACGGCGTGAAAATCTTCGAGGGGGATATCGTTCTGGTTAATTGGTTTGGGGATAATGGAAAGTTTGTTGTGTGCTACGAGGGCGGTTCATTTTTCCCGTATCAGATTGGATGCAAATTCAATTTCAATTCGTTGTGGGATGTTTGGTTTCAAGATGACGATGGAACTATAATGGAAGTTATTGGCAACATCAACGACAATCCAAATTTGCTGGATTGATACGATAATGGCTGACTATTTTGGGAGGTAGGGAGATGGAGAAAATCAAGGATTGTCCTGTCTGTCATTGCAAAAGTACGGTCATAAAAACAGTGTTTGGCTATGGTGTAGAGTGCGAGAAGAACGGACATCTACATAACATTGGGCTTTTCGAGACGGAAGGAAAGGCGATAGCCGCTTGGAATTTCTGGGTGGGAAACGTTGAAACTCCAATAGTCTGACGGAACATAGCAAGCCATATTACGGGGATGGAGGTAAGAAGATGGATTACAAAGAGCTGATTGAGCGGCTAAGAAAATATGATGGGTTGATTCCGATTGCGAAAGAAGCCGCCATCGAGAGGATCTTGAGCGACCCAGATACGATCATCCAGCTTGCTACCTCATTGAAGGAGGAACGGCAGCGGAGTCGGGTTCTGGAAGCGGAAAATCAGATGATGAAGCCCAAAGCGGACTACTTTGACGCCCTGGTGGACCGAAATCTGCTGACCAACTTCCGGGAGACCGCAAAGCCGCTGGAGGTTAAGCCAAAGGCATTTGTTACGGAATTACTCTGGCTCAAGTACATCTACCGTGACCAGCGCGGCAAGCTGATGCCCTACCAGTCTCATGTGGATGGCGGGCTGTTTGAGGTTAAGGAGTGCTGCAGCGAAAAGAACACGTGGAGCGGCACTCAGACGCTGATTACCCCGAAGGGGCGGGAGACCTTCCGTCTGCTGTTTGCCGGGATTACATAAGCGAATATAGAAAATCCACGCTTGGAAGTGAGTAAGCAAACCAATGAAGACATACCAAGATTTATTAGAGGCCCGCAAAAGCGGCAGGGAGGCGGACGTAATTGCATTCATCCAATCCGCCATTGCCGACCACAAGGCGGGGAGAATCTATCAGACCGCCGTTGACGCGCAGCTGTACTACGACGGGGAAAACCCCACCATCAACCGCTACGAAAAAATCCTCTACGATATGCAGGGCCGAGCACACAGGGATATGTGGACGGCCAACCACAAGATTGCCAGCAAATTCTTTGGAATTGTGGTACGGCAGGAGGTAAATTACCTTCTGGGGAACGGTGTAAGTTTCAAGGATGGCTCCGTAAAAGAAAAACTGGGTGAAAGCTTTGACCGGCGGATTCAAGCCGTTGGCAGGTTTGCTTTGATAGGCGGCGTGGCGTTTGGTTTTTGGAACCTGGACCATGTCGAAGTGTTCAAGGTGACGGAATTTGTTCCGTTGGAGGATGAGGTGAAAGAGTGCATTGAACATCCATGAAAAACTGAGAGAAAAAGGCTGCGACACCATCCCGCAGGAGTTCTACAGCCAGATCGACTTATGGAAGTCCTGGTATGATGGCAACGTCCGAAACTTCCACAACTACCGGGTGTTCAACGGTCAGAAGACCGTTCAGTGCCGCCGGTACACGCTGGGGATGGGCAAGAAGGTGGCCGAAGACTGGGCGAATCTCCTAATGAACGAGCGCGTAAAAATCACGCTTGAAGGCCAGAGGGAACAGGATTTTTTCGATTCTGTCTGCAAAGCCAACAACTTTGAGGTCAAAGCCAACGAGATGCAGGAGATGAAAGCGGGGTTGGGCACAGCGGCGTATGTCGCCCGTGTTGCCGGCCTGACCGTCAAGGAAGACACTGGGTACATCGTCGGAGGCGGCAAGATCAAGCTGGATTATGTGACGGCGCCCAATATTTTCCCGCTGTCCTAGGAGAATGGGAAAATCAAGGAATGTGCGTTTATCAGCAATACCGTAGCTAAGGGCGAGAAATACTGCTACCTCCAAATCCACCGTATGGACGGGGAGGGGAATTACCTCATCGAAAATGTGCTTTACCGGGACAACAATGGCTGCTTGACAGAAGTGCCGCTCCGTGAAGCCCCTGGCTTTGAGAACATCCCACCTGTTGTGAAAACGGGCTCCCCTTATCGTCAGTTCGTCATTGACCGTCTGAACATCGCCAACAACGCCGAGTACACAAACCCGATGGGTATCCCGGCCTTTGCCAACGCGATCGACCAACTCAAGGGCGCGGATGTGGCTTATGACAGCTACATCAACGAATTTGTGTTAGGGAAAAAGCGGATCATAGTAAAACCGGCTGCAACAAAAACATTTGAAGGGGAACCCGTCTTTGACCCGAATGACGTTACTTATTACGTTCTTGACGAGGACGGAGAAGACAAGAACATAATCCAGCCCATCGACATGACTCTCCGTACCGCAGAGCATAACGCGGGCTTGCAGGACATGCTTAACGCCCTGTCCAGCCGCTGCGGGTTCGGGGAGAACCATTACCGCTTCGATAACGGCAGTGTCGCCACGGCGACCCAGGTGATCAGCGAGAATTCCACCCTGTACCGCACCATCAAGAAACATGAGATCATCTTGAACGATGCATTGGAGGAATTGGCGCGTATTATCCTGCGGCTGGGGAATTCGGTGCTGCATTTGGGGTTGAATGAGGATGTGAAAATCTCCATCGACTTTGACGACAGCATCATTGAGGACACCCGAACCGAATTGCAGGATATGCGGGCGGACGTAGCGGCGGGACTGATTCGGGG
This sequence comes from Oscillibacter sp., assembly GCA_022795445.1. Taxonomy (GTDB): domain Bacteria; phylum Bacillota; class Clostridia; order Oscillospirales; family Oscillospiraceae; genus Oscillibacter. The sequence continues at coordinate 9,095 of JAAWGR010000041.1, forward strand.
CGAGCTGTACGTTGCCAAAAAGTACGGCGTGAGCGAGGAAGAGGCCATAAAGATGATGCCGGGGATGGAGGATTTGACGGACGAGGAAGAGAAGGAGATTGAATAATGCGGCGTTACCCCTTCACCCCGCAGGTGCTGGACGCTCTGCCGGAGGAACTGGCGGAGTTGTTCCGGGGGCTAGAGCTGACGCTGCTGGGGGAGATCGCCTCCCGCCTCAAGATCGCTGGACAGCTGAACGAGGTGACGGTGCAGGATATACGGGCCCTGCGCGCCTTGGGCGTTGATTTGGAGGACATCAAACAGGCCGTCTCCGATGCCACGAATACCGGCATGGACAAGCTGGATGCCCTGTTAGACGACGTAGTAGAGCGCAACCAGGCCTATTACACAGACCTGATCGATCTGGCGCAAGTGACCGCGCCGGAACGTCTGGTGGATGAGCGCGACATTGCGGCGATTCGGCGGCAGACGTGGGGCGCGTACAAGAACATTACCGGTTCGATGGGGTTTCTTGTAGCGCAAGGCGGACGGCTGACGTTCCTGGAACCGGCAAAGGCATATGAATGGTCGTTGGACTCCGCTGTACTGCAAATCCAGTCTGGGGCCATCAGCTACAACCAGGCCATTGCCGAAGCCGTGAAGCAGCTGGCGGACAGTGGGCTGAAAACGGTCAACTACGAGAGTGGGCACGTGGACAGCGTGGATGTTGCCGTGAGGCGGGCTGTGATGACGGGCGTGAACCAGCTGAACCAGAAATATCGGGAGCAGTCCATGGACGACCTGGGAACGGATTTGGTAGAGGTTACAGCCCACCTGGGAGCGCGGAACATTGACGGTCCCATGGGCTGGGAGAATCACGCCGCCTGGCAGGGGAAGGTGTACCGCTGGAAAGCAAAATCACGGACGTCCAAAGGGAAGTACCCGAGCTTTGAGGACGCCTGCGGCGTGGGAAGCGTCACCGGAATCGGTGGGGCCAACTGCCGCCACTCCTATTGGCCTTTCATCGAGGGTGTCAGCGAGTGCACCTACACCGATGAGCAGCTAGAGGCCATGAAGCCCGAAAACCGACCGAAAATCCAGTTTGAGGGCCGGGAGTACGACGATTACCAAGCCACCCAGAAGCAGCGGCAAATTGAGCGTACCATCCGCAAGCAGAAGCGCCGAAAAGCCGCCTATGAGGCCGCAGGGTTGGACGATCAAGCCCAAAACGCCAACATCCGCCTGCGCCGTTTGAACGAGAAATACCGCCAGTTCAGCAAAGCGGCAGGGCTGCCGGAGCAGCGGGAGAGGATGCAGGTGTTGAACAAACTGGCATCTAATCTGAATGCCCCGCAAAGAAAGTTGACCCAGGGAGAAGAAGCATTCCAGCCAGAAAAAGCGGTGGATTCTTTGCTGAAAAGACTTGAAAAATCGTCTGGGATGGGTGATAATATAAATGTGCTTCGATACTATGCACAAAATACAGATTTTGTAAAAGATTCCCAAATTCATGGCCCGATTGGATATGACCCAAAAAACGATGTCATTCGGTTTAATCCCAATATTCCGCTTCCAAAAGGCGTTGACCGGGATGGCATTTTGGCGCATGAGCTGGCACATCGGGCGGACCATCTTGTATATGATGCTTCCGTGAGCAAAGAATGGCAGAATGCTATCAAACAGGCCGAAGAGGCCATAAGGGGACATGAAACTGAAATCGCAGCATGGTTTCGGCAGGGTGGAAAATATGCTGATAATGCATTTTTGGCAGATATAATAAGCGCTTTATCATTTAATAGGATTCGAACACCATATGGACATCCTATGGGATATTGGGAATATCCCCTGAATCGGGAGAGAGAAATATTTGCAAATTTAACTGCTATAGATGTACTGTATGGTATGGGAGCCCTTTCGGATTTGAAAGAGTTTGACAGTATTATAGAAGCTTTTAAGAATATAATTCGGCTTGGGATGTGATTATAGGATGGATATTTTTGAAAGGCTTCGGATGCCTGATGTCTGTCTTCTTGAGGAAAGATACCATGAACTGTACGGATATTGGGGCGGATATCATTGGGAAGTCTTTGGCAGCGTCGAGGAATACAAGGAATGGCTTGAGCGGGAGATCTCCAAAAAAGAAAAGGAGTTTTCTGATGATAAAGACCATCCATAACCGCCCCTGGTACTGCTGCCCGCATTGCGGCAAAGCGTTGTTTCCCGTTCGAGCAGATACCAAAATCCAGCATATGCCTTTCCGCTGTAAAGCCTGTAAGCATGATATTGAAGTGAATATTGCCTAGAGCCAAGAGCCTGTGAGCCAAGAGCCATTAACTACCCGATTTGGGTGGTTAGTGGCTCTTTTTCATTTGGTAAGACCCGCGTACAGCGGATTTTATACAATCTGCCGCGAGGCGTAAAATCAGGGCCGCCGGGCCGTAAACGAGAGGAGAAACTTTATGAGCGAACCTGTCAACAATGAGCATACCCCTACTCCGGCCCCTGCGTCGGAAGCCCCCGCTGAGAAGACTTTCACCCAGACAGAGCTGGATTCCATCGTCGGCAAGCGGATTGCCAAAGCCATGAAGGGGATGCCAGGGGAAGAAGAACTGACCGCCTTCCGCGCATGGAAAGCAAGCCAGCAGACCGAACAGGAGAAATGGGACGCGCTGACCAAAGAGCGGGATGAGAGCCGTACGGCCCTGACCGCCGTCCAGGCGGAGTTGGAGCAGTACAAACGGGAGAAGTTCCTGCTGGGAAAGGGCGTGGCTGCCGACGACGTGGACTACTATGCCTTCAAGGTCGGCAAGCTGGTGAGTGATACCACGGACTTTGAAAAGGCGGCGGAGCAGTTCCTGAAGGATAACCCGCCTGCTGGAACGGTGCAAGTGGACTTGTCCGCCCCGCTGGGCGGCGGGCGGCCGTCGCCTACGGAAAACGAAATGATGAACAGCCTCATCCGAGGCGCAAGAAAGTGAGGTACAGAATATGCCAAGCATGATTAGCAGAGAAAACCTGTCCGGGTTGATTCCGGAACCGGTGACCCAAGGCATTATTAAGGGTGCGATTCAAGGCTCTGCTGTTCTCCGCATGGGGCGGCGTCTGCCCAACATGACCAGCAAAACCCAGAGCATGAACGTCCTGGACGCCCTGCCTGTGGCCTACTGGGTCAACGGAGATTCCGGCTTCAAGAACACGACGAATGTTGAGTGGGACAAGAAAAAGATTGTGGCGGAGGAAATCGCCGTGATTGTTCCCATCCCCGAGGCGGTGCTGGACGATTCAAACTACGACATCTGGGGTGAAACCCGTCCTCTTTTGGAGCAAACGTTTGGAAAGAAGATTGACAGCACCATCCTTTTCGGAGCAGACAAGCCTTCCTCTTTCCGCAAGTCCCTCTATGAAACGGCGCAGGATGTTGGCAATATTGTGACTGCCAGCGGCGACACCTTCGCCGATATCATGGGGGAAGATGGTGTGATTGCGAAAGTGGAGGAGAGCGGCTTCCTGGCAACCGGCGCGATGGCGGCAGTAAGGATGAAGGCAAAGCTGCGGGGGCTGGTGGATACCACTGGTCAGCCCATTTTCAAGAGCGACATGCAGAGCGCCACCCGTTACGCTCTGGACGGCTTTCCGCTGGATTTCCCCATGAACGGCTCTTTTGAGTACAACAAGGCGCTGATGATTGTGGGCGATTTCTCCCAGCTGGTGTATGCCGTCCGGCAGGACATCACGTTCAAGATTTTCGATCAAGGCGTGGTGCAGGACCCTTCCACCAAGGAGATTGTGTACAATCTGATGCAGAACGATATGGTAGCCCTCCGGGCGGTCATGCGGCTGGGCTGGGAGATTCCCAACCCCGTCAACGCCTTCCAGCCGGACGAGAGCAAGCGGTCCCCCTTCGCCGTCTACGCGCCCGCCGGCGCATCTGCTGCAAACGCAGAACCGACTGCCCGCACAGCTGCAAAATCGGTGAAGTAAGGAAGAGGGAAATGGTCTACGCGGACTACGATTTCTACTGCAATGAATATTTTGGGCAGGCCATCGAAGAGGCTGATTTCCCCCGTCTGGCCCTCCACGCAAGCCAGTACATCGACTACATCACCCAGGGCAGAGCGAGGCCGTGCATGGAGGAAGTGAAAATGTGCTGCTGTGCTCTGGCGGAGCAATACCAGACCATCGAGACAGCCCAGGCCCTAGCGCAGAAAAGCCTTTCCGCGGGCGCTGGGGACGGCGCTGAGGTGCAGAGTGAGACGGTTGGCTCCTGGTCCCGGTCCTACCGTTCCGGCGGCGACAGCGCCCAAGCGGCGTCCCAGGCGGCGGAGGCAGGACGGTCCGTCCTGCTGGACACCGCCCGCCGGTACCTGACAAACACCGGACTTTTGTATCGGGGAGGGAGGCGGTTCTGGTGACAGTCAATATTTTGGGCACAGAGTACACCATCACCATCAAGAAATACGATGAGGACAAGGTTTTCGAGCGGTGCAGTGCAAGCGGTTATTGCAGTTACACAGACAAGGAAATTGTACTTTGCGATATGAGTACTTACCCCGATTGGGAAAACGAAAGCGCAAGAGCGATTGAAAATCAGATGAAAACAACTCTCCGGCATGAGATTGTTCACGCTTTTCTCGGGGAGAGCGGCCTTTCTGTGAACAGTGGCGAAACCGACGCTTGGGCCAGAAACGAAGAAATGGTGGACTGGATTGCCATTCAAGGCCCGAAAATCTGGAAAGCGTGGCAGGAGGCGGGGGCGGTATGAGCATGTTCCCCCATACCATCACCATGTACAATGTGGAGATTTACACCGACAAGACTACGTTCAAGGATGTTCTGGTCAACCATATCACCATTCTGCGGGGTGTCCTGCTGGATGCCTCCAAGGCCGTCAACGTGCGGGAGAGCGGGCTTGTGGGGGCAGATGCTGTCAACCTGTATATCCCCTTCAGCGTGGTTGCGGTGGACGGCGTGACGAGAGCGCCAAAAGAGTACGCTGGACCTGTGGAGTTCTGGCGGGCAGAGGACAAATCCAGGCTGTGGACAATGAGCATCGGCGGCACCAAGGCGCAGGTAGACGGTTCCTGCTTCTTCGTCAAGGGGGAAGCTGTGCATCCAGACTTGGACGCACAGGCAATCGAGATGATGTATGACCATGTGTACGGCATCACCACCATTGATGAGAAGGACTTCGGCGGGCTGCCGCATTGGGAGATTGGAGCATCATGAGATGGGTTTGCTGAAATTTACATTGAGGACAGCCGGTTTTGATTCGATCCGCCGGAGGATGGCGGCGGCCTCTCCCCAGGTGAAGCATACGGTTGCGGTACAGATGGCAAAGGATACCGAACCATATGTCCCTGCGCTGACAAAATCCTTGGCCAACAGGTCCCGCGTTGACGGCGATACTATTATCTATCCAGGTCCTTATGCGCGCTTCCTCTACTACGGCAAACTGATGATTGACCCTAACACCGGAAGCGCCTGGGCGCCTTATGGAGCATCCAAAGTTGTCACTGGAACCGATTTGAACATTAGCCAGGCAGTTCACGGAAAAGCTCAAGCCCATTGGTTTGAGGCGTCCAAGGCACAAAACAAGACCAAATGGATCCGTGTAGCAGGGAGGGCGATGCAGCGTGAGTTCAGAAGATAGACCCATAGAATTTGTATCGGCAAAAGAAGAGGATCAGGTGTCCCGGAATCTTCTGGCGTGGTTGAATACGTTTCAAGGGATTCCGCTGTCCATCAATCTCATTAACTATGAATTTTTAGATGCGGATATCCCCAGCATGTCCATGTCTTTGGTTCAGAGTACATACATCATTGAGCGGTTTATCCATGGCCCATACATTGCAGATTATCAGTTCAAAATTGTTTATCGTGCAAAGCCGTCCACGCCAGATGGGCGGTTGAGCGTGGATGAGTTGCTTGACAGCTTGGGGGATTGGGCGGCCGGGCAAAAACCGGATATCGGCGGGGGCCTGGAAGTCCAAACGTTGGAACAAACTACTCGTTCTTCCTTGTTTGCCCGTATGGACGGCGGCTGGGAGGACCATCAGATTTTTATGCGGCTTACTTATTTGGCAAGGCCCTAGCCGTCTGGCCCGCCTACTGCGGTGCTGTACCTTGAAAACTTCATAGAGACAGCGGGAAGTTTGATTGTGTAAGAGAGAATAAATCAAATAGAGAAAAGCCGCTCATTCCTGAACGGCTTCCAATATCCTTTCGTGGGTTATTTCAATGCAGGATTCTGGCGATTTTGTCCATAAGTACATCCCGGTCCCATAGCTCAACACCGTTCGCCTTTGCAGCCTGCTTGGCTCCAGTGGTGAAATAGTTATTCGTAATCACGACGCCGACTTGGCAGCTGTAGAGTGCTCTTCCAGTGTTGACTTCCTGAACGGCAGAATTGCCGATCTTGGAGGCGTACCGCTTGCACTGGAAAGCATACCGGATGCCGTTCTTGATGGCAATGATATCCACACCCTGATCGCCAGTGCTTCTGGTAATGTGGATTTTTTGATATCCGAAATGTTCCAGAAGGTTGGCACAAAACTGCTCAAACTGAAACCCATCCATTTCGTCGATACTCTCCATGATACTCTTTTTCGTTGGCGCTGGATCATCAAAGGGGTCAAATGACTGCTTACTGCTTTTTTGTTTAGGAGGTTTCCGGCGGCCGAACGCTCTGTAAAGAATTGCACCAATGATACACAAGAACACGACAACGATCAGAATTGCAATGGGGGCTTTCATGGTAATCTCTCCTTATTAAGTATTAGAAAAGCACAATCGTGATCGCTTAAAAATGGAATCGTTCGCTTCCAAAAGACTTCTTTTTTACAAGATATCACAATATTTTAGGGATGTCCACAAAATAACGCAAAAAATCACCATAGTATTTTTCAAATTTCTCTCCACGGGGTGATAAAGCAGTATTGCTGCAGCCAGGGTAGGCCGATACAACAGGAAAGCCAAACAAAATGATGTTTGTTTTCGTTTATGAAAGTAGTTTATATTGGGCTGTGTTTCAAAGCACAAAGCCAGAGGCCGAAACCTGCATTTTCCGACAAGAACCAAAAATTCCCGGCCAGTTGAGTATGTTCGACCATCTCTCCTTGGAAGGCTGAGTAACAACATCAAAATTCCCGCTGTCTCTATGAGGTGGCGGGAATTTTTTGCGCGAATAGAACCCGGGAAACTTGTTTCCGGCAAAAATTCCATTATGATATCACAGAATTGGAAAGGAAGTATCAAAACATGGCAGAGAAAAGAAGCGCGTTCTTGCTTTTCATCAACACAAACCCAAAGGAAACGGCGAACTATGCCCTGGTAGGTGAAGGCGTAACGGAGCTTTCCATCTCCTACAACCCCCAGACCAATACGGAGCAATACATCCACCAGGACACCGCCAACACAGAGCTGACCGGTTATCAGCCGAACGCCCCTGTGACGGCCCAAGTCGTAAAGGGCGACCCTGCCTTTGAGTTTATCAATGACATGCGCAAAAGCCTGCCCATCGGCAGCGACGCGCATACCGACGTCGTAATGGTGGACATTTTTGAGGAAGCTTCCGGCGGAGCATACCCGGCCCAGAAGCAGCCTGTTTCCATCCAGATCGACAGCTACGGCGGCGCAGCCTCCGACCCGTTGTCCATCGGCTACACCCTCAACTGGCGCGGCAGCGGAACAGAGGGAACCTTCCATCCGGGCACCCGTACATTCACCGAAAGCGGCCCGGCAGCTCGAACTTATGAGGAGGCATGATCATGGCAGGGATTCGCATTAACAATGGCGCAAAGAAAATCGAGGTCAATGACAGCGGCGATTATATCATCCTGAACCTGAACGATAACGATTTTCTGAACCGGTTCTATTCTATGTATGAGAACGTTCAGAAAACAGCGGATGAAATGGCGGCAAAAGAGACGGCTATTCAGGAAAAACAAAAGGATAAAGAAGATAATGCCGAGCTTTTGAAAGAAACGTTCCGCTTGTATACGGAGTTTGGAAAAGACATGATGTCTGAAGTGGATGGCCTCTTCGGGGATGGTACCTGCAAAAAAGTGTTTGGCGACATTGCCCCCACGATTGATTTGTATATTGACTTCTTCGAGCAGCTTGTGCCGTATCTTAATGATTTCGCAAAAGAGAAAATGCAGCGTATGAGCAAATACAGCGCTGCCAGAAGAGGTAATGTATAACGCCCTGCTGGACCGCCTTCCGGAGGATTACAAGGGCTGGCTGATTCGTACAGACTACCGGATTGGGGTGCAGATTCAGCTCTGCATCTCTGACCCGGAACTGTCCGACAGCGAAAAAACCTTTACGGCGCTTTCTTTGTTGTACGGAAATGGGATCCCAGACCTGCAAACGGCCCTGGAAGGTCTGTCCTGGTTTATGTCCTGCGGAAACCCGGCGGATATCTCCGGAGAAGATAATGAGGCGGAAGTTTATTCCTTTGCATATGATTCCGCCCGTATTGTCTCCGCTTTCCGCAAGGTTTTTGGAATGGATATCAGCCGGGAGCAGCTGCATTGGTTTGCGTTTATCCCCATGTTGGGCGATTTGACCGGAACGGCTTTTACCGATGTGATTAACATCCGGTCTACGGATGTTTCGGAAATTGACCGGAAGCGGCGGTCAGAGTTCCTGCGCATGAAAAAGCGGTTTGCGCTTCCGGCGCAGTACACAGCGGCGGAGGAAGAAGCAATCAGCGCGTTTATGGACAGGTTAAAGGAATAAAACAACCGGAAAAGGAGGTGACACCGCGCAGTGTTTGGTTACGACGGTTCCATCCGGATAAAAGCAGACTTGAACCACAACGGCTTTGACAGCGGCTTGTCCTCCATGACGGGTTCTGTTCAAAGGTTCCGCAATACCCTGATGAAACTGGCGGGGATTGTTGGCATTGCTTTCGGCACAGCTGCGATCATCAACTTCGGCAAAGAAAGCATCAACCTCGCCTCCGACATTGAAGAGGTCCAGAATGTCATTGACGTAACCTTTGGGCGGGGCACAAAGCAGATTGAGGAATTCGCCCAGTCGGCGGCAGAGGCTTACGGATTGTCCGAACTTGCAGCAAAGCAGTATACAGGGACAATGGGAGCCATGCTGAAATCGTCTGGTCTTGCTACCAGCGCAGCCCAGGAAATGTCTATGACGCTTACCGGGCTGGCGGGAGACATTGCCTCCTTCTACAATCTGGGCACCGACACCGCTTTCGAAAAAATTCGAGCAGGCATCAGCGGAGAAACCGAGCCGCTGAAGCAGCTTGGCATCAACATGAGCGTGGCAAACCTGGAAGCGTATGCTCTATCTAAGGGCATCACCAAAAACTACAATGCCATGTCCCAGACGGAGCAGGTCTTACTTCGGTACAACTACCTGCTGAGCGTCACAACGGACGCACAGGGCGACTTTGCCCGCACGTCCGGCAGTTTCGCCAACCAAATCCGCATCCTACAGCTTAATTTTGACCAACTGCGCATTGCAGTGGGCAATGCCCTGATTCCTATTGCCCAGGCAGTATTGCCCAGCATCAACGCCATCATCGCTGGCCTTACTAAGCTGGCGAAAGTATTCGCCCGAGTAACGGCGCTGCTGTTCGGGAAGTCTTCCCAAGCGACGGCTTCAAGCGGTATTGCTTCTTCTGCTTCCGCTGCTGCCGATGCGACCGATGATTTGGCAGCGGCTACAGAGGGCGCAGGAAACGCCTCCGAAAGCGCCGCTAAGAAAATGAAAGGCGTACTGGCAGGCTTCGACGAACTGAATGTGCTGGCAGATAACGCTTCAAGCAGTTTGGGCGGTGCAGCGGATGGGCTTGGTGCTGGTGCAGGCGAATTGGATATTCCATCTTATGAGTCGGAAATCGATGAGGCCAACCAACTGGAGGAGGCGTTTTCGTCTTTAGGGGAACTGTTTGTTAAGACCCTGGATGATATGCTGGCGGCTATGCCCACATTCAAGCAAACTCTCTTGGACTTTGCGGCAAATTTCAATGACTTCAATCAAAAACTGTACGACGGCTTCAAGTTTGACGGTGTTCTGGCGCGCGTGGAGCTCCTTGGGCAGGAACTGGCAAAAGCATTCAATGATCTGGTGAACGCTATCGACTGGGAGCTTTGGGGCCGCACGCTTGGTGCGGGGCTGAACCTTGGTCTGCAATTCCTGACGGAATTCATTTATACCTTCGATTGGGTAAACCTTGGCCAGAAACTGGCGGATTTTATCAACGGACTTGTCTATGAGGTTGATTGGTATGACTTCGGGCGGCTGCTGTGGGCACAGTTCAAGATTGCGCTGGAGACGTTCACAGGCTTTATTACAGGGCTGGATATGCCAGCGCTGGCAAAAGCGGCAAGCAACATTATGATGGGATTCTTCGATGAAATGAAGAATACGATTGCCAAAATTGACTGGGCGGAAATAGGCCGTCAAGTTGCCCGGTTTCTATCCGAAATTGACTGGATGGGCATTTTGTCTTCCGTTTGGGGAGCATTCAAAGAAGCCGTTATGGCTGGATTTGATTTCCTGGCAGGCGTGATTGAGGAAGGAAGTCCCGGGCTCCTTGCCGCTGTTTCCGTAATCGCTGCGGCCCTCGGCGTCGAATTCGCCACAAATGTTGTGCCCAAAATCGTGAATGTCGCAAACGCTTTCGGCTCTTTCTTCAAAAAAATAAAGGACATTTCGGTGCTCCTAAAGTATGAAATGGCAAATCTCTCTGGTGCTATCAACGCCGTATTCGGCCCCGGTTCCACCCTTGCAGGCATTGCAATGGTTGTCGGCGGCGCGGTTCTTGCCTTCACAAACTTCTTCTCCATGCTCCAGAATGGTTTCAGCATGGCAAACGAGGCGTTGATGCTGCTGGGAATCGCGCTGACTGCGGTGGGCGCTGTCATTCTGGGTGCCCCCGCTATGGTTGCTGGCGTGATCGCCGGAATCGTGGCCGTGGTTGCAACGGCGGCGGTGCTTATCAGCGAGAACTGGGAGAGTATAAAGGCGGCGGCGGTGAATGCGTGGGAGGCCGTCAAGGAAGCCTGGGCGGTGGCTGGGGAGTGGATCGCAACCAACGTTGTTCAACCCGTAGCAGATTTTTTCGCAGGGCTTTGGGAGTTCGTTACAATGACGGCATCCAACGCATGGCAGACGATTCAAGAGATTTGGTCCGTTGTTTCCGGATGGTTCAGCGAGAACATCATCGAACCCGTGAAAACCTTCTTCTCAGAACTGTGGGAGACTGTAAAAACCCTCGCGTCTGAGGCGTTGGAAGTCATAAAGACCGTGTGGAGCGTGGCTGCTGACTGGTTCCGGACGTCTGTAGTTGATACCGTCAAGCAGATTTTCACAGAGATGTGGAGCGGCGTGAAGGAGGCTGGAAGCAGCGCCTGGGAAAGCATTCGGTCCGCCTGGCAAAACGCCTCCAAATGGTTTGAGGACTATGTGACGGGACCTCTTGGCAAAGCCTTTGAAAAGGTTGTTGGTACGGTGAAAAACGCTATCAACGGCATGATCGGCGCGGTGGAGGGCATGGTGAACAGCGTGATCAAGGCTGTGAACTGGCTCATTGACCAACTCAATAAAATTCGTTTCGACGTGCCGGACTGGGTGCCGGGAGTCGGCGGACGGTCTTTTGGTTTTAACATCCAGCGCGTTTCTGAGGTCACGCTTCCCCGTCTGGCCAACGGCGCGGTGATCCCGCCCAACCAGCAGTTTGCCGCCATCCTAGGCGACCAGCGGAGCGGAACGAACATCGAAACGCCGCTTTCCACAATGGTGCAGGCGTTCAAGCAGGCGTTGAACGAAGGCGGGTACGCCAACAGCAACCGAGACGTCACCGTCATCCTGCAAATGGACAAGCGGGAGTTTGGCAGGGCAGTCTACTCCGCCAATAACGAAGAAACCCAGCGCGTAGGCGTACGGCTGGCAAGGGGGACGACATGAAGCTTTCTGTATTTTCCATCGACGGCGTGGCGTATCCTGGCGTAAATGTAGTAAGCCTGAAACGCTCCTTCTCCGTCCTGGACGGCTCCAACGCAGGCCGCACGATGGATGGCGCCATGCAGCGGGATATCATCGGTACTTACTATAACTACAGCCTGGAAATCGCTTCGGATTTCAGCAGCCCAGAGGAATATGACGCCCTGTATGAGGTCCTTTCCTCTCCGGAAAACAGCCATACCCTGGTGATTCCCTATGCGCAGGAGACGTTGACCTTTCAAGCTTATGTTGCCAACGGGGAAGATGAACTGTTCCATATATACAGTGGGCTGAACAAGTGGGACGGCCTGTCCATCAACTTCATTGCCATGAAGCCCCAGAGGAGGCCCGCATGAGCGTTAAGATCGTTTACCAGGATATTGCAGCCGGTGCGGCGGAGGATGCCGCTGCCACCACCCAGGACGCAAAGCCCTTTTGCAGTCCGGACAGGCTGCCTTTTGAAGAAGAGAATGCCGTGCCGCTGGCCTCTCTGGAACCCAACCACTGGCTGTTGGATGGCTCCCGGGAGATTGTGGATGGGCAGGATATCCGGTTCTGGTCAGCGGCCATGAGCGACGCGGACGGCGTTTTCGAGACACCGCCAGAGATCTCCATCACCTTTACGGCACGCTACACATCGCCAGGCGTGTTCCTGCGGTTTGATGCAGCCTCTGGCGAATATTGCACCTGTGTCACCGTTCAATGGAGGCGCGGAGAAGCCCTATTGGCGGAGGAAACCTTCCAGCCGGACAGCGCGGAGTATTTTTGCAGCCAAACGGTGGAGGCTTACGACCGGATCACCTTCCGCCTGCATGCAACCAATCTGCCGTACCGTTATGCCAAGCTGTCTCAAGTGGTGTTCGGCGTTACGCGGGTTTTCCTGCGGGATGAGCTGCGGAACGTGAAAATTACGGCAGAAGTAAGTATTATTTCCTCCGAAATCGCGGTGAATACTCTGGATTTCACCCTGGACAGTGAGGAGAACCTTGCCTACATGTTCCAACTGAAGCAGCCAGTTTCCGCTTACGACGGGGATCGTTTGATCGGTGTGTTTTACATTGACAGTGCCACCCACCGCGCCGCAGAGCTGTACGACGTTTCATGCATAGACGCGGTGGGCGTACTGGATGAGGACCAGTTCCCGGCAGCGGTTTATGACGGCTATCCCGTCCGGGCGCTGCTGGAAGAGATTCTGGATGGGCACTTCGATCTGCTTTTGGATGCATCCCTATCAGCATCAACGATGACCGGCTACATCCCGGAATGTTCTCGCCGTGAGGCTTTGCAGCAGGTGGCGTTTGCGCTTTGTGCAATCGTAGACACCAGCGGCACTGGTGCGATCCGGGTCTACAAAGACCGGGAAAACACACCCTCGCGCTTCCCGCTGAACCGGGCCTATACCGGTGGCTCCGTAGAAACATCCGCTATTGTAACGGCGGTGCGGGTCACAGCCCATACTTACAGCCTCACAGGGAGCGGGAACGACACGGTACAAGCTGGCGGCAAAACTTACTACCACACAACAGCAATCACGACAATCAACAATCCGAAGGCGACTGCCAGCGATAAGCAGAACGTGATCGAGATCGACGGCGCAACGTTGGTGAACCCAGGAAACGTACCGGCCGTAGCGCAGCATATCTACGACTATTATACCAAGCGTGAGCGACAGAGCGCCAAGATCGTGATGAACGGGGAACAGCCTGGCGACCGTATTGCCATGTCCACGCCTTGGGGATCGCTGATCAGCGGATACCTTACCCGGATGAATATCGTATTGAGCGGCATCGCGGCAGCCGATTGCGAGGTGATTGGAACCGAAGTAAATGCGGTTGGCGAACCGGAAATCCGGTACAGCGGCGAATTCTTCGCAGGAGGAATATGACCTATGGGAACGTTTCAAGCTCTTTTAATTACGGACCGCACCCAGGCAGACGTGGACCGGGTACGGTATCTGGCAAGCCTCTGGGACCCCGCAACCCGGACGTGGTGCGGCACAGCGGAAGAAGCTGCTGAGTGGCGGTCTGGACCCAAGGGTGCATACAACGCCAAGGACCTCAACCGTGTAACACTGGCGGCGTCCTATCTGCTGACGCAGTTGTCAGAAGCCGGATACCGCGTCCCGGAGGACACATATCCTACGTATCTGGTATCCGTTTCCGTAGACCCGCCTGGGAGCGGTACGGCGCAGGGCGCGTTGTTCTATAAAGGCGACGCGGTGACGGTCCGGGCGGAGCCGATTGGTGGGAGCCTGTTCCTGGGCTGGGAGGAAAACGGGGAGATGGTCAGCGAGGAACCTGTCTACACCTTCACTGCCAACGAAAACCGGATGCTGACGGCAAAGTTTGAGGCGGAATGGGTAATGGAATCCAGCATCGTTGGCGCCGGGCGGGTTGGAAAAGCGATTTTGGGAAGGAGTTGGATTTGATGGCATATACGCCGCACAATTGGAAAGACGGCGAACTGCTTCGGGCAGAAGACCTGAACCATCTGGAACGGGGCGTTTTGAACGAACAGATTGGGCCTCAGGGGCCTGCGGGCGAAACCGGCCCTGCTGGGCCGCAGGGGGAGGCGGGGCCGCCTGGACCGGAGGGGCCCATAGGGCCGGAGGGGAAGCAGGGAGAAACCGGACCAGTGGGTCCGGAAGGGCCTCCCGGACCCCAGGGGCCGCAGGGAGAGCCGGGCGGCGTCACGAGCTTTCACGGCCGCACAGGAGCTGTACTGCCGCAGGCGGGAGATTACACGGCGGAAGATGTGGCTGCCATTCCTGCCGGGACGGTCCGGGCCATTGTGTCCATAACACAGGAGGAATATGACGCATTAGAGGCCAAAACGGAAACAGTTTTGTATCTGATCAAGGAGCCGCTATGATCACAATCGGAGAAGGTGAAATTTCAACCCTGTATCTCGGCGATACAAAAATCAAACGAGCCTATGTAGGGAATGCGTTGGTGTTTGAGGGTGAAAAGAAGCCCTCCCGCCTGCCAGAAGGGTATACGGAATTGCAGTATATCGGGAATCCAAACTTGGCCTATATCCAAAATTTCGGGATGACTTCCAGCTATTTAAATAGTTACAAGATGGAACTGGATATAGAGATCATGGACGATACAGAAGCGGGAACTATTTGCGGTACTTATAACTATGCGTACTATTTTCCAAACAGTTCTAGTTCAACCCGCGTTCAATCTGCGTATTCCAATTCCATACTCTATTCTCTTAGCTCTTCCAGTTTTACTTTACAGTATTCTGGTTCATCCACTTCTACAGGTGGAATCAAATCCATCAAATTGGCTGCAAAAATTGGGAGAAATAAGATTTTTGTTGATTCTGCAAACAGAAAATTCATAGTTAACGAGGACGAGGGGGATATGACAGCAAGTGCAACACCAGGCACTAAAAGCCCCGTTCCTTGTTTATTTGCGAGAAACAATGTAACCCAAACTGCAACCGGTGGAACTGTAAAGACTACATACGGTAATGGCCCAGTCAATATCAGGTTTTATTCACTGAAATTTTATAAGCCTACCGGAGAATTGTACCGTGAATATGTCCCATGCAGGCGGGAATCAGACGGCGCAGTTGGCTTGTTTCTTATGGAAACAAACGGCTTTTATACAAATTCCGGAACAGCAGTTTTCGAGGCCGGCTGTAGCCGGACACGCAAAACGCTATTTTTTCCTTAGTCGTAAAACTGGCGTTAAACCATTGAAGCCGTAAGGATAGAGGCTGTTTTGACTAAGGAAAAAACGACATGCAAAATGCAATTGATAAATATGCAGATGTTAGCCAATATTTATTCACAGCCTCATTGTGTCATCGATAGTTGACAAAAAAAGGTTAACT
>JAAWGR010000042.1 GCA_022795445.1 Oscillibacter sp.
ACGTCCCAATATTCCTCCGCCACCCGCATATCCAGCTGGTGCTTTTCCGGCGACATCAGTCGCACCGCGTCGCCGTGAGGCGTCAGCCAGTTAATGGTAAGCGTCATGGCGTTCACCATACCGTAAAGCGGAATTTCCATTTCGCCCATCATCCCCGCGCCGGAGATGGTCACACAGGGATACGCAATGCTGGGAAGCTGTACCTTGGCGACGCCCAAAAGGTTCACGTCGTCTTCATAGATTTCCAGGTTGATATAAGCCGCCGCTTGTTCCATCCGTCAACGCCCTCCCTTCACCCGGCGAAAGCCGCCGTCATGTAATCGATATCGTATTCCAGGGTAAAATCAATCTCCTGGGCGGGAGAGGGCGGCGTCAGAAAGATATGGATTTTCATAATGCCGCTCATCAGGTCCGTTACCGGATTTTCCTCCGCCAGCAGCTCCGCCCGCGCCCCCAGCAGATACCCGGCAGCCGTCAGGCCGTTGAGCCAGATATTGCAGGTATCCAGAATGCTGTCCGCAAACCGCCGCGTCATGGGCTTGTCCAGCTTGCCCCAGAAGGTTCGGATGATGGTGTTTCCCACCCAGTCAAACATCCGGGAGACAGGAATGAAGTAGTCTTTCACGTCCGTGTTGGCGGGATAACAGGCGGTGTAATTGTTCCGGCAGGTCCAGCCCATGCCCAGGAAGTTCAGGGCCGTTACGATGCCATAGCCCGCGATGATGTTGGCCTGTTCAAAGGTCAGGGCCACTTCCGTGCCGTCCGCCAGACAGCAGCCGTCCATTTGGTAGGTCTTGTTGGATGGGGATTCGTAGGGCACGCCCGCGTTTCCGGCGTCCACCGTCGCCATCAGGCCCGCCAGCTGCGTGGACATATGGAACCGGTAATCCCCCAGCTTCACCATGGGCCAGCAGAGAATTTGATTTTCATCGACCAGATTGTTTTTATTCTTCCAGGGCGTCAGGCCGGAATACTCCGTTACGCCCTCCGGGCCGCAGTCCACGTCAATGAGGGCCTTTGCGCGGAACAGGCCGTTAATGCCCGCCGCTTTCGTGGCCATGCCCGCCGCCAGGACGGGGTCATGGGACCAGCCCGGCGCACAGAGCAGATCCGGAATCACGCCCACCGTGCTCATGCAGGCATCCACCGCGCCCGCGCCTTCCACCATGTCCGCCAAAACCACGGTATCCGGTTTTACCTTCGCCGCTGTGATCTTCAGCGCGGAAGCGTCGTAGGCGCTGCCGGAGCCCAGCAGCTCCACGATGCACGCGGCCTGGTCCTCGTCATAAAAGGCGCTGTAATCCTCATCCGCCACCAGGGCGGTTTCGCCGTTGGCAACTGTCAGCCCGTCCGCGATGGCCCCAAAGGGCAGGACGGCCTTGTGATTGGATACGCTGTATTCCGTTTCTGCCGCCGCCTCCTGCATGGACGCAGGGTCCAGGACGTTGCAGAAGATCACCGGCTGACAGCCAAAGAGTTTGAAGTGGGAATACATGAATTCGCAAAGAGAGTAGGTCTTCCAGTCGTAGCTAAAGCCCAGCTTTTCCACCGCTTCCGTCCAGCTGGTGCAGAGGACGGGGACGCCGGGTTTCGCCGGCTTGGCGGCCGCGTGGACGGGGGCCGTGCCAACCACAAAGGGAATCCCCGAGTTGGCCACCACCGGCGTGCTCACCGCCGTCGTCTTTTCATAGACATGTACGCCTAAATTCGGCATGTTTTCGTTTCCTCCTTAATTTCCTGCCAGACGCCGTGCGTTGACATAGAGCGCGTTGCCGGGCGTCTTGACCTGAATCCGGGCGTCCGGCAGCGCGTCGCCGGAGACGATCAGCGTCTTGACCACCGGATACTGGCGCACGGCATCCGCCGCGGCCCGCAAGGCGTCCGCCCGGCTCCCGCGGAAAATGGCGCCGTGCTGGAGCAGGCCCGCCAGATTTGGACCGATGTAGCAGTAAATTCCGGACCGGTTCCCCTCCGCCGGGGCCGCTTTTACCGCGGGCGGTCCTTCCTTGGGCTGATCCGGCTTCACCGGGGTTTCCCCGTCCATCGCCGGGGTGGAAACTTGTTTCTTCGTCATAGTGCAACCTTCCTTCCAACGGGAGGCAGTTTCCACTGGGAAACCATCTCCCCTAAATAATATGGGGCTGTGCTTGAACTGGCGTCGTCCGGATAGGCCAGGGATTCCAATCCCTCTTTGAGATCCAGCCGGAATTGCTTTCCAATTACCACCTGTTCCAGCAGCGCGATCCGCAGCCGCTCCATCACGTTCAGGAGATACAGCCCGCCTTCTTCCTCATCCTTGCAGTAGACACAGAACACCGTCCGGACAACCGCGGAAGAATCCGGCGTCCTGTCTCCCGGCTTCTGAACGTCTTTACCGGTCACGGCTTGATGCAGGATATACGGGGCTTTCCGGGTGGCCGCGCCAAATTCCGGCAGGCGCATCCGGTAGACGCCCGGCGGGCCATACCGGGGCGGAAGAAGGAGTTCTTCTTCCTGCGGAACCAGCGGGAGCAGGAGGTCTCGCGTCGCGGCAATAGTAAACGCCTTGAGCTGTTCCAGCAATATCACCCTTGTCATACTACCTCCACCCGTTCAAAAAGGCGTTGATCTCATGATCAAGCCGGTCCTCGAATTTTTCCATCGACTCCCTGGCAAGCCGTTCCTCCACTTCCGGACTGCCCAGCATCTGGGGGACGGAGGAACCCATGATTTCCTGGATTTCGTCCTTTCCGCCGGTGCGCTCAAACAGTCCCACATGCCCGGAAACAGGCATCCGCGCCACGAACGCGCTGTGAAACCGTTCCGGAGACGTGCTTTTCAGCTGGTGCCCGAAAGCGGGAGCATTGGGATTTCCAGGCACGGGATATTTCGGCGCCGCGCCGCCATAGCGGTGCAGCGGGATCTTGCGCCCGGCAAAGAGGATGGACGCCTGTACGCCGTCGTGATAGCTGTACCGGACCGTTACGTTTTCATTGGCCCGTACATCCGCCGCGGCGATGTCGTAGCGTTCCCGGACCGCCTTGACGCTGTTGGTACGCAGGTGGGAAACGGACCGGGCCATGGCGCTCCGGACGGCCTTTTCCATACCGCCGGGAATCCCGGACAGCATCTTTTCCGCCCGGGCAAGGCTGTCCCCGCCTGCGGTCTGTATGTGTATCATGCTCATTCCACAACCGCCTCCAATTCCAGCCGCAGCATCCCCATCTCACAGCCTGCGGCGGCGATCAGAAACTTCCGGGGCAGCGGGCTTCCGTCTGAAATCAGGAGCGTCTTTCCCGGTTTTGGTTCCTTCCCGCCCAGGTCGGAGAGGGCGCAGTACAGGACAAAGGACTTCCGATACAACCCCGGCGCGCCGTCGGACCCGCCGCGGCCAAACCCGCGGGCCGTCAGCTGTTCCCGCTCTCCCGCCTCCTGATTTTGGAGGGAGGCGAGGACCTTGGCATAGGTTTTCCCGTCGTATTGGACGGTATATTCCGACGCAAATTCCTCCGTGTTCAGAAACACGTTATGGATGTCGTCGGCCAGCATATCCGTGAAGCTCATAGCACCGGGGCCTCTGCGCCCAGCTCAGGCGGGGCCCCGCCGTCAACCTCCACTGGGGCCTCAACCTCGACTTCAACCAGCTGATCGGCAATGTCGCCCTTATTCTTGCACCGGCTAACATCCACGCCCAGGTCCCCGGCCAGTTTCTCCATATCGGACCGCCGCATCAGCATCAGGCTCTCCCGGGTGAAATGGCCGTCCACGATGTCCAGCGTTTCCGCCGAACCCGGCAGGTCCCCAACGGGGGTATCGCTCCCGCCGTTTTCCAGCCCCTCCACGGGCGGGTCCTCGTTGGGCGAGTTGATACCCGCCCCGCCACCGTCCCCGCCGTCCACGGGGCTGTCAGCGTCGCTGGCGGGGCTCATAACAGGCCGCGTCACATATTCCGCCACGCTCCGGGCGACAAGCCGCCTTTCCTCGGCGGCAGGAAGCGCGAGTTCCCCGTCGGCGGCGGTCTTGTAGCCCTTGGACGTTCCGCAGGTGCCGCAGATAATTCTAATCATGACCTACTCCTTTCTCTCCCGGTCAGTCCGCGAGAACCTTTTCCGCCGCCGTCCAGGGATTGAGGGTCTTGGGCACAAACAGCGGCCGGCAGGAGACCGTCGTTTCATCCACGGGCGGTTTGACGGTGGACAGGTAGTTGGGCACACGGGTTCCGGCGTGGGTATGCCACTGATTGTCCATCTCCTTCTGGGTGACCGCGCCGTACAAGCCCTTGCCGCAGTCGGGAGCGGTGACAATGGCGCTGCCGCTGGCCAGGAAGGGAGTCTCCGTCCTGGTCTCGTCCTGGAAGGTGCCATCGTTGACGAAGATCTCCAGCTTGCGGCCGCCGAAGTTGAACCGGCCCAGGCTGGTGACATAGGGCGTCAGCTCCTGGGGATTGATAGCGCCGTAGTCCGCCCGGCGGTTATCCATCATGTACTGAATCCAGGGGTCCTCCATCAAGAAGTTGCCCACGTCGTTGGACACCACCAGATCGGTGGCGGCCCGGCCCCGCTGGGTGAGCATCTTGACCATCTGGATCACGTCCCAGTACCAGTTGCCGGGAGTGTGTTCGTCCTTGCCGTGGGTCCACTTGGCGGCGGGGGTAAACTTGGCGGGGTTGTTGGCGCCGTCGTAGAACTTGGCGGAAATGTCCTCGTAAATGCTGGGGTCGCTGGTCTGATGGCGCATGACACAGCCGTTTTTCAGCATGGTCTCACAGGCCAGCCATTCCTCCCGGCGGGAAATCCGGGCAGACAGGTCGCTCAGGTCACTCATGAGCAGCTGCCGCGCCCGCTGTTCGGGCGTCACATTGCTCAGAATGCTCTCGCCGAATCCGCGCTGGTGCAGCTGGTCGATGGTCAGGAGCTTGGAAATGGCGATGTTGCCGGGCTCCAGCTCAAAGGTGCTGAACCCGCCGCGCCCAACAGGGAGCGCGTCAACACGGGGCAGCACAAAGGGCGCGGCCTTGCGGTTGCCCTCCTTGTAGTCGGCCAGGACCTTGGACGTGCCGAACACGTCCAGCGCCAGATCGGTGGGGAAGTAGCGGCGCTTGAAGAAAGTGGGCTCGGGGGTCAAAATCTCAATCGCCGCCAGCATATACAGGGTGTCGTAGATATTCATTTTGTTGTCCTCCTTACTCCGGCAGCACCCGGGTGAAGATGATGTCGTACTTGCGTAGGGTGTCCTTGTCCGCCGCAGTCAGGGTATAGCCCTCCGCGACGGTCACCGCATCGGGGTTGAAGTTCCCGCTGCGGTAGGCGACGGCCGCCACCGCCTCCGTGCCAGAGGCGTCCACGGGGTCAGCCAGGACATAGGCGGGAGTGCCGCCAGTCGCCATGACCTCACAGGTGCCGTCCTCCTTGCGGGACAGGACCGTACCACGGGCCAGATTGCCCGCACCGGCGGCGATGCTGACCGGAACAGTCAGCGCACGGGGGAACAGACCCGCGATCAGATTGTCCTGACCGCGTTCGCCCACCTTTTTAACCAGCTCTTTCATGTTTACCGTACCTCCCTCTTCCGCTCGTTGAACGCCTTAGCATCCGCCTGGGCCTGTGCCACCACCGCCTGGGGGCTGTCCGGGCCACCGGTACCGCCAGCGCCGTCATTGCCCGCGCCATTGGCCGCGCCCACGTCCTGGGCACCGGAAGCCGCCGTGTCTGCCTCCAACGCGACCAAGAACATCCCGCCCTGCTGGGACGCTTTCTGCGCGGCCTGATAGACCATTTCCTGGGCGGTACAGGGGTGGTCCCCGTACTTGGCCGCATTGATGGTTTCCGCGTCGAACAGGTCCGCCAGTGCGTCGATCTCCTGGATACGCTTGCGCTCGGCCTGAGCGGGATCGTCCCCGCCGCTGCTCTGCGGGGCCGGGGCGGGGGGTACTGCGGGCGCGGGTGCGGGAGCAGGCGTCACCGCGCCGGACGCGGACACAGCAGCTCTCGCCTCGGCCATGAACGCCTCCGCCAGCGCCGGATTTTCCGCCCGCAGCTCTTCAAGGGTCTTTGCCATAGTGTTTCCTCCATTCTGTCCGCCGGTCTGCGCCGGCTGATTTGTATTTGCCTCAACCGGGGCCGCCGCCTCGGGTGTGACCGTGGGAATTGTGTCCGGGGCAAACATCCCCGGGGTAAGATGGAACTGACGGCCGCGCACAAACAGACTGCGCCCATCGGCGCTGGCGGCAATGTCCAAGGGGGCGGCATCCTCCAGGACTTTATTCGCAAAGCCCTTTTCCACCGCCTCTGTCCCGGTCATGTAGGTGGTCTTTGCCATCATATTGGAGATCACCATATCGGACAGGCCGCACTTGCGCTTGTAGATGGACACCTGGGCCTTGTCCCAGGCTTCATTTTTCGCTGCCAGCTCCTTCAGTTCATCCGCGTTGTAGCCGCCCCACAGGGAACTCCAACACTTATGAATCATGACAAGACTGGCCGGGTTGACCGCCACAGTGTCACAGGCGCACATGATAAGGGAACCGCCGGACATAGCCACGCCGTCCACAATACAGGTCAGCTCCATTCCCTGAGTAGCCAGTTCCCGGAGCCGATTGTGAATCAGAATAGACACGCCCGCGTCACCGCCGACACTGTGCATACGAATTGTCAGGGTCTTGGCCTCAGCCAAAGATTTCAAGTCCTCCAAGAGCTCGGACTGGATGATGTAGTTCCCTTGGATGGGTTCTCCCGTCCACCCGTCCACGGGCTGGCTCTCCACGATCTCCCCGTACATGGTCAGCTCCGCGTTCTCGCCGTCCGCCATTTCCATGACATAGGGCCCCCGGTTGATACTGACCGTTCTGGCCGCAGGCCCACCGCGGCCAAAGGGTGTTTTGAATGGGTTAGGCATTTTCGCCGCCTCCTTTTCCTTCATCGTCTTTCTCGTTGGGGTCAACCTCCATACGGATTCCCCCGCCGCCGGCGGCGGCCAGCTTCGCGTTCTCCGCCGTCAGCTGCTCCACGTTCTCGTCCCAGTCACCGCCGCCCGTTTCCCGGGTGACCTGTTCGTGGGTCTTAAGCGCGTGCTGGATCTGAAGCACCGCCGCCTTTGCCTCCTTCAACGGGTCAAGGCTGCCCTGGACAGGCCCGATCCACCGCGCTCCGCACCACGCCGCCCGAATGAGCGGGTCCCCGAAAAAGCCGGGGGCCTTGACGCGGCCACGGGCCACCGCCTCCGCCAGCCAGACCTCATAGGTGGGCTGGCAGAAGTCGTCCACAAACCACTTCCGCCGCATACGAAAATCCTCCCATGCGTCCAGCAGCGCGGCGCGCGCGGACGAATAGGAGGAATTGTATTCCTTAATCAGCACATCATAGGGAATCCCCAGGCCCGCGCCAATCAATTTGCAGAAGGTTTTCACGAACACATCAAAGCCCGTGCTGGGGATATTGGGATTGCCAAACTTGACGTCCTCCCCCTCTGCCAGATGGAGGACGGTGCCCGGCCCCTGCTTGTACTCGTTGGAGCTGTTGGAGATATTATCCCCGCCGGGGTTGGCCGTGGGCACTCCCGCAATATCCCCCATGCCGGTTTCATTGATGGGAAGTCCGTTCTGGTCCGTCTTGGTAATGATCCAGGCGGTGAAAAAGCTCTGCACCAGCGCCGCCATCAGCTCCGATTCCGTGTACCGGCGGAGCTGCAGCAACGGCTCAATCACCTGGGCCAGATAGGTCACGCCCCGGTATTGGCCGCACCGCTCACTGTTCATCACATGGAGGATGTTCGGCAGGCCCGTCCGGGGGCCGTATGCCTCCACCCGCGTCCACTCCTGCGGTTCCCGAATAATCTGCCAGGGGTAGCTATTGCACACATGGTAGGCAACTACCATGCCGTCGCCGTTTACCTCCACCCCATCAAAAATCCGGTTGCCGTTTTCCGGGTTTTCGCCGTCGGTAATGCTGATGAATCCATTCCGCCCGCCCATGCGGTTGGGGGTACTGATCCGGTCTGCCTCTACCATGTGAATCCGCAGCGAGTAGGGACAGGTGGGCATGGGCTTATACCGCTTGAAGATCGGGAACACGTCTCCGGACATCAGCCAGGACACAAGGGCCAGCTGTTGGAGCGCGTCAAAGTTATTCATGCCTATGGCGTCACAGCTCTGTTTGTGGTCCGCCCACAGGTGAAATTCCGCCTCCGTCTTGCGCTGCCAGTCCTTCGCCGCCTCCGGGGAGAGGCCCAGCACTTCCCGATTGATGGAGCTTTTCAGCGTCAGGCCGACGCCCACCACCTTCGTGCGATTCGTATTGACCGCCGACGTTGCCAGGGGCGCGGACATATACAGCATCCGGCCCCTCTGCCGCAGAGTGGCATTGTTGAAATTTATATCTTCGTTTGGGCTCCCGCTCCGGGCCTTAAAGCCCCGCATAGCCCGCCGAATCAGACTGGCCCCCGCTTCACTATAACCCGACGCTTTGGGTTTTGCACTATCCGGGAGGAAAAGCCCCGATCTCTTATCCTGATAAATGGAAACCACCTCCTAAAATGGGCATAACAAAACCGTCTCCGATAACGGAAACGGTTCTGCTGGGGTTTTACTTTTTCTTGCTGGTTCGTTTGTTTGCGGCCTGCTCTTTCATTGTAACCCAGCGGCAATTCTCGGGTGAGTGCCCACCGTCATTATCTATCCGGTCTATGGTTAAATCATCTCGGTACCCATGGGCCTTGGCCCAGTCTCGGAATGCTCCAAAATTCAACTGCCATTCTTTACACACTGTTATCCCGCGACCACCGTAGTCCTTATACTTCGGGTGGACAGGATAATAGCACCGTTGCTTCATACCGTGCCAGATTCTATGCAACCGTGTGTAACACTCGCCATGCGTCGTATGCAAATCTATCGTAACCTCTCTGCGCAAACAGCCACAGCTTTTTGCTTTTCCTCTCCGAAGGTCACTTCCGCGAACAGCTATGCTTTCTCCGCAATCACAAACACAATTCCACAGAGCTTTATTTGCGCCGTCCCGGCCCGCAAAATCCACTACTGACAATCGCCCAAACCGCTGACCGGACAGGTCAATCCGTTTACCCACGCCGCGCCTCCGTTTTCCGCTCAAAGGCGTACCGGGAAAACTCTCCCGGGTCCGCTATCGCATGTGACACGGAACCAGCTACCCGGATACCATAGAGCATAGAGGCGCATTCGTTAGCCCAATCCAGTTCCCTGAAGGCATCCCACAATTCATTGACCAGTTCCGTAGGAACGGCAGCGTCAAGCCGTTCCATCGCTGCATCCAGCTTTTCCTTTGCTTTCACTACGCCCAGATACTCCATCCAGATACGCTCCCACTCGTCCGTTTCCATGGCGGCCCGCACCAGTTGATATGCCAGTTCAAACTTTTCCATGCTCAGACCTCCACCCGGCGAATACCGCCCACTATCTCAGGCTCAGAGGCCTTCTGCGCCGTTCCCATACGGAGCAACGCCAGAACGTCATCCAAATTCACAAGGCATTTGCACCCAGCATGTACAACCGGCACTGCTTTCTCCTTGATTAGCCCCCGCACCCAATACTCGGTCACTTCGGTTGCCGGGTCCAAGGCCTTAATCTCAGCCACAATATTGGCCGCTGTTCTCATTCGAGGGATTACCATTTGGTTGCCCACAAAATTTTCCTCCTTGAATTTCCACAGGAGGTCTGATATAATCAGATTTACCAAACCCCCGGGATTGGTGTAATAAGGCAGTCCGTAACTTGTTCAGGGTGGCGGGCTGTCTTATTTTTTTGGGGGGACTAGCTTATCATGGAGGTCGTTAACCATTTCTTCAAACAATTCAACCTTTGTTCTGCCAGAAATTTTTTTGCATTCTTCAAATTTCTCTACCGTTGTTTGCGACACTCGGAATCCGATTTGAGAACTTTTCCGGCTTTCCCCAATAATAGGCCGCCCCGTTCTGGGAGACATCTTAATCACCTCACTTTTGCCTAAGCAAAATATAACATACGCTTAGGCAAAAGTCAATAGGGAATTTACCAATCCCGGGGAATTACTGCGACGGCCCGCCGGGGCTTCTGTCCTTCCAGCAAGGCCGTCAATTCATCCACTTTCTTTTCCGCCGCCTCGATCTCCTCCTGGAGCTTCGGAAGGTCAAAGCGGGTCAGCTCCCGGTCGTCAATGCGATAGGATTTTACGCCGCCGTCCAACAGCTTCAGATAGGCCATCCGGAGCTTTTCAAGAGCCTTCTTCCAAAAGTCCAGACGCGCCCGCAGTTCTACCGCGTTTGCCATATTCTCCACCTACCAATCATCGTAATAATCCCGCAGCGTAGACCTGGGGGGCTTCTGCTGAACACGCTGTTGCCGTGCCGCCGGTACCGCCTCGCCCTCCGGGGGGCGAGGCCCCCTCGCAATTCTCAGTTGCCGGTCTATGGCGTCCAGGTTCTTGGACAGGGCTTTGAACGCGGCAAGCGCATAGTTCCGGCAGTCCAGGGCCTCATTTCGCTCATGGCCGGGAATCTTCTTCCACACCCAGGGCTGTTTCTTCTCCGCGTCATATTCCAGCCGCTCCGAGAGCAGCCCCGCGAAGTAACCGGGGCCGTAATCATCCCGCTTGGGGAAATGGCAGAATTTCGAGCCGGGAGTTTTCACAGCCAGGTTATCCATAATCATCACCTTTCCGGAGTCCACCCCGATCTGATACTGCCAGCAGGTGCCGATAGTTTTCTGATTGACTATGATCTTCATTTGCTTGGGCGGACCCGTGTAGGGCTTATCCGGCCCAGGCATACCCTTGATGCAGAACACTTTCTTGCCGATACGTGCCCTGCACTGGCGGCGCACATCCTGGGTGAAGTGTCCGCCCTCGTCCACGAAGGTCATTGACAGCCGCAGGCCCAGCCCGTCAGCGAAATGAAATACCCGGTCAAACAGAACCTCGTCCAGCTTGGTCCAGGTCGAATCGTCGTCCGGGCGGCCCATGACGATACCCTTCTCAATGCCCCAGCTTTCCCCGAAATGGCCGTGGCCGACAACCTCATATTCCAGGCGGTTATCCTGCGTATCCACCCCAGCCGTCAGCACCAGCACTCCATCTGGCAGCTCGGCGGGGTATTCTTCCCGGCGGGCCATCAGACTGTCCTCGTCCTCCAGGTCGCCCCGGTCCTCCCACAACTCACCAAAGCAGGTGTTGTAGACCACCTGGAGCTTCCGGGAGTTCCCGACAGCGTTCAGAAATTTCAGGATGATGGACTCCCAGCTGGCCCACTGGCTAACAAAGGCGTTCAACCAAAAAGAACGGACGCCTTGAGCATAGGCATCCGGGTTGTCTGCCTCCCACCGAGCAGGCTGGCGCTTCATGGTGACTTCATCCGATACCGCCGTGCATCCAGGGCAGATATACATGATCGACGTCACCTTGTAGGTCTTTTTCTTGTTGACCTCCTTGGTTTCGTACTCATATCGGATGTCTTTCCATTGGATTTCGTGGTATTCGCCGCAATGGGGACACTTAGACTTCCATCGTTCCATGGTCCCCTCGGCGTAGCTGTCCGCAATCGCGCTGGCGTTCTTGACGGTGGGGGTCGAAACTTCCACAGCTTTCGCGTTGTAGAAGGTGGTCTGGCGGGCCATTGCCAGCCCCCAAGGGTCGCCCTCGTTACCAGCGGACGTGGCCCAACGGTCCCGCTCGTCACCCAGCACATACCGAATAGGTTTCGATGCCAGAGCGTGGGCCTCGGTGGAGCCGCACATGGTCAGGATGCCGCCGGGGTAGGTCTTTTGCAGTACCGTGTTCCCGCTGTCCCTGCTCTTGGGCGCGGCCACCTTTCGGCGCAGCATGGGACAATCCCGAATCTCGGGCGCGATCCGGAGCTTGGAAAACTCCTTGGCGTCAATGGTGGTAGGGTGGACAAAAAGAATACTGCCGGGGTCCTCGTCGATGATGTAGCCAATGATGTTAAGCTCCAGCTCGGACTTGCCAACCTGGGAAGCAGCTACCATGACAATCCGCCGCACACGGGGATCTGTAAAAGCGTTCATCGGCTCCCGGAGGTAGGGGGTGCGAGAGGTCCGCCACGGCCCCGGCTCCGCGCTGCTCTCCGTGGACAAGCGCCGCCGCTTCTCCGCCCACTCGGTAACAGTCAGATTTTCCGGGGGCTTCATGCCAGCCATGACTTTGGCGACGACAGCGTTTAGCCGCTGTACGTTTCCGCTATTCATCCTCTCCGTCACCCGAACCTATATCTGTATCCCAGTCCATCCGCTTCCTAACCCGTTCCTCATATTTCTTTGGGTCATACCGATATTGCGTCAACTCTTGCATGAGCAGGGCAACTTCTCTGCGGATAACCTCGGCGGCCTCGGCGGGGGTTTTCACGGCGGCCACATCCACCGCCAGCCGCCCGGGAAGGGCAAGGAGTGATCCCCGGAGGGTATAGATCAGGTCTGCGGTCATGGCCTCCACATCTTCGGAGCGGTGCATTCTGCCCCGCAATTCATCAGCCTCCATTTTGGCAATGTGGGCCTTGGAGGTTTTCAGCGTGACTTCGGCGGCACGTTTGGCTTTTTCCAGCTTCGCGTCGTCCTCTGTCACCGCCTCCCGGGAGTCGATATACTTCTGGACGGACGCGCACAGCGTATACCGGCCCTGCTTGATTTTCTCCAGCTGGCCGTCCTCCGTCAACTGCCGGACATAACGTGCGGTTATGCCCAAGACACGGGCCAGCTCGGACGTGCTGACCTCTGTTTCGGTCGTAATCTTGTTTGCCACGGCGGGTTCCCTCCTTTCCAGACCAAAATGCGGAACGGAACAGGCGAAAAATTTTTTGACTAACTACCCGTTTTTTGGGGTCGGCGAGCCCGCGTCCTCTGGGGGTGGGTGCTCACAGTACCTTTTTCGTGTCAGCGTCAGCGCCTCGCCCTCGGCACCGTTCCTCCAGCCACGCAGAATGGCGTTAAGGCTGACGGGCAGGGAATAACCCCGGCCGACGCTACCGGCCCTCTACGGGGCTGCACAGGGCAAGCAGAGTGGTTGTCAGGTCGTTGTATCCGTGTCTCTCTTGTGCGCGCGCGTGTATGACATACGCGCATTAGGCGTACACCCACGCGCTTTTCCCTTTAATCAATATATTTCTAAATAAACAGTGTTACATCTGATACATAGCCGCAACGACACTGGAAAAGCCTTGCGGCTACGGGCTTTTTCATGTAACACAACCAGCCGCGCCGCTTTGATACAACAGATACGACAGATATAAACCTTGTATCTCTGTATCTGTCGTAACAGAGGGCGTTTTTCGTCGCCTGATACGGCCCACCCGCTGGATACCCTCTGCTTCGCCCTGACAGCCCCGTGGGGACGAGATAACGGACGGGGCGGGTAAACACCCGGGGCGCGGGTTCCGTCGCTCCACGAGGCTGTCAGCGTCGTCCCGCGCCCTTGTGTCGTATCATACCTTCTTGTAGATAGCGGCCTTGCTGTATCCCTGTACCCCTTTGGTCATCATCTCCAAGAAATCGTCGCGGGAGAAGTCAGACAGCCGGAAGATTTCTTCGGGCTTCATGCCCAGCTGCTTCCCAATCTCGGGGACAGTCTTGCCGTCGTCGATCAGCTGCTTCACGATGGCCTTCATCGGCTCCAGCAGGTGGGTACCACGCGCCCTGTTATGGGTGATGGTGCCGTAGATATCGTCGCTCTTATCGCTATGGGCGACAATCACCACAGGCACTTTGCCCTGGAGCTTCGTCAAAAGCGGCTCCCGCCCCGATACGGTCCATCGGTGGAATCCATCAATGATGGTGTAATCCGGCCTCACCACGATCGGCAGCGTCCAGCCATTGGTCAGAATGGATTGAATCAACAGCTTCAGATTATCCTCACTGACCTTGTTGGGGTTGTAATCATTGGCTTTCAGCCGGTCACGATCCACCCACTGCAATGTAGACAGAGGGGCAAATACATCTACTGCCTCAGACATCCGTATTCACCTCCCGCCGCGCCGCGCTTTCTCCGGCGTATTTTGCATAGGCGGAATATACCGTGATATACATGGCCCGCAAAGTCCTCAACTTGGGATCACCGGCATTCAGAGCTTCGTACATCTGCTTGAAGTCACGGGGCCGCATGACATCATGGCTCTTGATGTAGAAGCGTCGATACCGGTCTGCCACCTTGCGCGTCCCGGCGTTCGTGAAATACTTTTCCGGCTCCACAAAAAGCATCTGACGGCACAGCTCCTTGTAGTCCTTCTTGGGCTCCCCTTCCATCTCCGTCCGCTTCCGGGTGGTGCGCTTGGACATTTCGCTGTCCCAATACAGCAAGGTCAGGTAGGCGTTCGGCTCCCGTTCCTCGATACGCGCCCATAACTCCGGCTGGGTTTCTGCGATATGCCGAAGCCCTACGATACTCTCTGAACCGAAGAAGGTACTCAGGCGCAGATAATTCTTGGTAGCTCCGGCGCGGTAAAGGTCAATATAGGCATCCGGGTAGTCAAGATTGTGCTCCTTGATATACAGCCAAACGTCGCTGTCCTTCCAATCGTAGATCGGGAAAACCTTGTTCTCACAGCTCAGGCCGCCGGCCTTCAAATCCGCATTGGCAAGGTACACCCTTCTCTGGACGGACTCAGCCGCACGAACGCCCACCATCTGAATCCCGTCCCTGGTGATGGTATGGCAAAAGGTTTGGTAATTCATCTGGCCGGTATACTTCAAGCGCGGGTCGCGGGTTATGGCAAATGGGGGCGCGTCCCGTATCCAGGTTTTCCCCGGTTCCCAGGTTATCCACGCCTCGTCGTTCTGCAGCTGGTGCAGACACGAAACCTGACGCACAGGCAGGCAATACCAGCGGAACTCTGCGCCCACGGAGATAAACCGTTTCCTCCAGCGCTGCGCCATCTGCTCCATGCTGGCGTAAATGGCTTCCTCGTCAATGAAAATCACCGTCAGCAGCTTGGGGTCGATCTCGCCTTGCAGGATTTTCTCATAGACAAGGTGCGACATACACAGGCTGTCTTTCCCGGCGGAAAAAGACATATAGACCCGGACGCCATTGGAAAAGACGTTGGTAATGCGACGCTTTGCCGCTTCCACAACATCCATCCGGCTCTCAATCGTCTTTATAGCCATATCTTTTCACCACATTTCGGGCAAACGATATAGCGCCGGTCAAGTTCCTGGGCCCGGTCCTCCACAGCGGCCTCTACGGACGGGGCTGGGGCTGCAACAGGAGCGGCGGCGGGTTTAATTTCCTCCGCGCCCTGGGTGTATTCCGCGTCCTTCTGCTCATAGCGCTCTGCGGCCTTTTTCATTTCAGCCTTGGCGCTATCGTCGATGATACCGTAACCGGCCAGCATTTCGTCGGCATCTTCCAGATCGGCGGTCAGGGTCTTTAACAGTTCCTCGTCATAGCCGGGAACGTCCAGATCATCCAATCCCGCGATAATCTCGTCAAAGCCTTGGAGATCGTCAACGCCCAGAGAGAAGATACGGTTATCCGCCAGCATCAGCTTTTTCTTCTGAGACTCTGACAGGCCGGCCGCAACGTAACAATCCGCCTCGGTTCTGCCCAAAGCGCTCAGGGCTTCATACAGACCATTTCCCGCCAGGATCGTGCCGCTCTCGTCGATCACGATAGGCCGGATTTGCCCGAACATCTCAATGGACCGTTTGAACTCGGTGATCTGCTTATCCGAATGAATACGGACATTCCTCTCAGGCCGCCGCAGCGCGGACAGCGCTTTCTTCACGACCTTCATGCCCGCACCCCCTCGCTGCTCTTGGGGGCGGTGGCTATACAAACGCCGCCGGAAAGAAGCACCGCCAGCAGACTGCCAACGGTTTTCACAGCCGCGTTACCGCTCATGGTCCCAATTATGAAAACAGGCATCCCAATCAAAAGGGACGCCATAACTCCGGACGCAACCCCCGCCGCAGACAGCTTTTTCCCGTTCAGCGTCAGCACTGTGGGAAGCATAGTCGTGGCGCGAAGGGCGCCGTACATCAGAAACAGATCTGTCACTGTCAGGCCAGGAATATTTGCGATACCGATTGCCAGCGCCAGTTGTACCAGCATGGCGATTTTCGCCGTGCGAACGCTCCCGCCGAAGTCGCTGGTCAAGGACGCGACCGCGCACAGGTTACTATCCGCAGTAGACAGCAGCCCGGAGATCACCATGAACAAGAACGGAAGCATCACCCAGGCCGGAAACAGATTGGTCACCAGCTCAAAGTTTACCATCCCGCTTTCCTGCGCGATATAGCCAGACCCGGCCGCGATAAATCCTAAGATACCCATAGACAGCGGGACAACCGCAAACATCGGCGCCCCCAGCCGGAACGCTCCGCCCACCTTATCCTCCCGGATAGAAAACGCCCGCTGTCAAAAGCACTGATCCCCGAAGGGCGCGGCAATCAGCCCAACAACAGTAGGGATACCAAAGGACATCAGGACCTCTAACCCCTTCGCGTCAAAAAGGCCGGCATACTCTCCCGAAGCTCCCGAAAGCCCCCGAATCAAATTCGGTACTCCGGTATTCGTGGAAAGCGCCCAGGGAATCAGCAGCGCACAGCATCCCAGCATAAGCAGCATTTGGAGCGCGTCAGTCAGAACCGACGCCTTGATGCCGGAATACTGCGAATAGGAAAAGGCGATTGCTGCCAGCACCACGGTCACCATCCAGAACGGCCAGCCGGTTACTTCCGAAAGAATCTTTGCCCCGGCCAACAGCTGGACCGCCGATGAAAGAACGGACAGCGTTCCCAGCTCAAACAGGTATACCCCGTGTACTGCTTTGGATTGATACTTTTGCCGCATATACCCGGACAAGGTAATACCCTCCGGGGCCTACTTCCGCATTTTCTTCCCGAAGGGTACAAAGATCAGCAGGCACAGCACATTGGGGACCAGGAACCAAAACAGGCCCGGCCAGCCGTTCATGTATGCCTTTTCCGCCGACGTGAAAAGGGCGGGCGCTCATATCCAAGTCGCGGCTATGCTCATGGCGCTGCGCACCATGCCGAGTTTCCGATCAGCGACATGAAAGCTCTCCGTCGTCTTAGACCTCCGGGAGAGGCAAACGGTCACCGCCAGCATCAGGGCGGTATACGTCGCAAGCACGATGAAACCGTACATTGTGAATTTCCTCCTTCTATGATTTGCCCGCTCCTGATACTGTTGGCGACCAGTACCCGGTCCAGACGTAACCACCACGCAAAGGAGAAACGTGGGGCCGAAAGCCCTCCTTCCCAAAAGAATAGCGGCCCCCTTTTTCAAGAAGGCCGCGCGGCTGATTTTAGGATGTTACCAGCATACCATACCACATAGGTCTGCGGTTCGTCAAGCGACACGGCGGGACATCACGGGACAACTTTCATTCCTCGGCCCCGGCCTTTCGCTTTTCCTTCTCCGCGTCTAAGTACCGATAGCAGGTTTTCTTTACCCCGTTGACAGTATTTCGGCCACCAATCGTTGTTGCTACCTCGTCCCAGGTCATACACCGTAAAAACCGCAGACGGAAAATCAACCGCGTTTGAATATCGGGAATGGTTTTAATATAGCTGGAAATTTCCTGCTCCACCTGGTCCATTTCAACCTCCAGACGCTTGATTTCTTCCTCCACGTCCTCAATCTCCACAATCAGGTTCCCAACCTTATCCCGCACTCCCGGCGCATGGGGCATTCCAGTGATAACCTGCGCCCCGAGTGCTCCGGTGTGAGCCTTGTCCTGCAAAGCGGATAGCAGTTCCCAATTTCGGTTCTGCTTAGTTTGCAGCTTGAAATACCTGGATAGTTCGGATAACGTCATTGGCTCACCCCGCTTTCAAGTTACATCAGTTTTACGGCTCAACCGCGCCACGGATAATTTCTTCCCCCTGCTTTTTAAGCCGGGGCCACATGGATTCCTGCTTTTTCTTGATCTGGTCCAGCTCCCGCTCATACCCCTGGATAACTTTCTCCCGAAACTTCTTTGAGAAAGCAGCCCGTATTTTCATCTGTACCGCTCTCCGCTTCTCAATCAAAGCCCGCATTTCTGAATCGGAAGTAAAGACGTGGTATCGCTCCCCGCAGTTCGGGCAGGTAAAATACTGCACCACCAGATCGTCCTTTTGTATCTCGCCAAGTAGGGACCTGTCAGGGATAAACTCCGCCTTGCACTTATTGCAGACCGACACTTCGTTCATCGTCAGGCCTCCTGTGCGGCCTTCTTCGCCCAGATCACGCCCGGGTCCTTATCCGTCAGCACCCGCCCGCTGGCGCATTTGACGCACTTGATACGCCACTTGGGTTTTCCCGGTGCCGGACGGCGGACCTTCTCAAAATGGCCGTAGCCGGGTTCGATCCACTGCCCACAGCAGTAGCAACGTCCGGGGTATTTGTTCCTTGCCATAGTCAGACAACCTCCTTGCTCGTATATTTCCTGATTCTGGCCTTAATCGCGGCCATCATAGCGTTTTGACCGTTGGCCTTTACCTTTAGCGCCTGCATAGCGTCCGCCTCAACGGTACCCTCGGCAATCAGATAGATAATACTGGTGGTTTGCTTTTGGCCCTGGCGGTAAAGCCGGTCATTGAATTGTTCGTCCAGCTCCAGGTCGTAAGTCGGACCAAACCATACAATGATATGGCCGCCGTCCTGAAGGTTGAGGCCGTGACCGGCTCCGGCGGGGTGGGCTATCAGCAGCGGGATTTTCCCCCTGTTCCATGAGGCTATGGTATCTGCATCCTTCAGCTGAACCGCCTGGGGGAACCGGGCCATGATCCGGTCGCGCTCATGCTGGAACCGATAGGCCACCAATACCGGCTCCCCTGCGGCTTCCTCCAAAATGTCCTCCAGCGCATCCAGCTTATCGGTATGAATCTCATGGGCCATATGGTCGTCGTCATAGACGGCTCCCCCTGCGATTTGCAGGAGTTTTCCATTGACCGCCGCCGCGCTGCCGACATCAAGAGTTTTTTCGGCCAGTGACAAAACCTCGTTCCGCTCCAATTCGTCATAGGCGGCTCTTGCCGCAGAGGATAGAACTACGGGCCGTATCGTTGTAATGAGCTCGGGCATTTGCAAAAGGCCCTTTGTTTCCAAGCTGATGCAAATATCGGAGATTTTTTCGTAGACGGCTTCTTCAGCTCCCGGCCTGGGATTCCAGTCATAAATCACATA
The DNA here is from genome assembly GCA_022795445.1 of Oscillibacter sp. Classification (GTDB taxonomy): domain Bacteria; phylum Bacillota; class Clostridia; order Oscillospirales; family Oscillospiraceae; genus Oscillibacter. Next base: position 19,119 of record JAAWGR010000042.1, read on the forward strand.
CCCATTCCGGCGGCCGGGGGAAAAATAGAGATTGCGGTATTCGGTGAATGTGCTGCCCAGCCGCTCCCCCCGGTCCATTAAGTACACTTGCGCCCACAGGTCAAGTAAGCTCCGGGGGCGCGGCGTCCCGGTCAGGCCCCAAAGGTACTTTATCAAAGGCCGCACCTTTCGCAGAGCCTTAAATCTTCTGGCACCGGGATTGCGGAAGCTGGATAACTCGTCCACGATCACGCAGTCAAAGGGCCAGCTTTTGCCGTAAATCCGCACCAGCCAATCCACGTTTTCCCGGTTGATGCAGTACACATCGGCTTTGCGGTAAAGTGCCGCCTGCCGCTGTCCCGCGCTCCCCAGCACCCGGCTAATGCGCAGGTGCTGAAGGTGGTCCCACTTCCCGCTCTCCCGGCTCCAGGTATCCTCCGCCACCCGGAGCGGGGCAATCACCAGGACTTTGGAGACCTCGAAGCTGTCATACAGGAGCCGATCAGCCGCGGTCAATGCGATAGAGGTCTTGCCCATACCTGGTTTTAAGAATAACCCCGCCCCCGGATGGGATAGGAGGTAGTCGATACAATAGGCTTGGTATTCGTGGGGGATATACTTCATGCTTTCGTCCCTCCCGTTATGGTAATCACCATATCGTCCACAGCTTCCTTGCTGTCCGGCACGAATACCGAAAAGCCCAATTCCCGAAGTCGGCCATGCACATATTTCTGGCGGGGCTTCGGCTTTTTCCCGGTATCCTTCGTTTCCGCGAAGTAGACCCGTCCTCCCGGCATGAGGATAATCCGGTCAGGTACTCCCGTCCAGCCGGGGCAGATAAACTTCAAGGCAAGGCCGCCCGCGTCCCGCACCCGACGGCGCAGATAGCTTTCAATCGTTTTTTCCATAGAACCTCCAAAGTTATCACGGCACTCGCCTAAACCGGGTCTGCAATCCATAAGGGCCGCACCGTTGCCGTTTGGGTTCTTCTTCCCACCCTGGGACTTGCCGCAGAATAGCGCAGACCTCTCCGCGTTCCTGCCGGGGGAATTGGTGCGGGTCTTTGCCAAAGCACTCGGCCCATACCTCCGCCGCGCAGATGAAATTCCGACGCTGAACACCAACTGTCTTGATGGACTCGTCCTCGGCAAACCAGCCTTGCCTTCTGCCAATGTCCATGCCGCCCCAATCTGTGGGCAAGAGAACTTCCAAGAAATCCTCTACCAGTCCCCGGCGCGGGTCGTCCTCGACAAAATCCTTTTGCTGTTCTTCGGCTTTCGCAACAAGCTCTGGCGGCAGAATCAGCTTTTCCCCGTCATGATAGTAGGCTACTGCTTCTGCCCACAGCTGGTCGATCACAGGCTGGCTCAGATCGCCCCATACGGTTTTCGCTGGTGACCGTTCCCCCAAGCGCACCGGCCAGAATCGCCGGTTGCCGGTATCATCCCGGAGGAAAGCGGTGGAATTGGTGGTGCCTATGAAGATACACTGTCGAGGATGGTCCTCCACCCGACGTCCGTAGGCGGCCCGGTAGCTGTCCATCTGCTTGCTGATAAAATTCTTGATGGTTTCTATCTCCAATTTTCGCATAGCCGCCAGTTCTCCCAGCTCCACAAGCCAGTAACCTTGAATCCCTTCATAGGCTTCTTTGGTCCCAATCCCCGCCAAGCTGTCAGTGTGCCAGCCGTTGGACATCTTTGCCACGAGGGTACTTTTCCCGCGTCCCTGGGGACCGGCCAGCACAAGAACATAGTCGAACTTACAGCCGGGTTGAAAAATACGGGCCACGGCCGCCGTGAAGGTTTTTCGCGTGACTGCCCGTGTGTATGAGTTGTCCTCCGCGCTCAGGTAGTCAATAAGCAGGGTATCTAACCGGGGCGTCCCGTCCCATACCAGCCCTTTCAGATAGTTTTGGATAGGGTGAACCGCGTTATCTCTTGCGGCATTCATCATGCCGTCCATGATTTTTTCTTTGCCGGTTATCTTGTAGTATTTCTCCAGATACCGGCGCATTGCGCTATCGTCCGCGTCGCTCCATGTACTTCCGTTCACCGTATCGGTTATCTTCCTCCAGGGAAGGGAGCGCAAGGCCACGGGGCGGACTTTCAGATCGTTGTAGGCGATGGCTCCTTTCAGCAGCGGATCATGACATAGGATGATATACACGTTGTCGATGGTTGAGCGCACCTTCCCCTTGCTGTCAACGTCCAATTCATCAGCCCAGTTTTCATCGTCAGCATATTCCATTGGGGTTTCAAAATCGGACTTCGCCCGTTCCAATCGTTCACTATTCAGTAGCCTCTTTACCTCAGTATCTTTGGCAGCAAAATCCTGCATAGCCAGGAATGACGGCCGGCGACTCATGGGAGTATCCGGTGAAGCATTCTCGTCCTGGTCCCCGTATAGGTGGATGCGCACCAGATCAAAAGCGTTACACAGCTTCCCCGATGTGGGGTCGGTGGCGTGGTTGGAGTAGGCGAACAGGCCGCCGTCATAGAGGACCAGACCCGCCGCCGTGGAGCCCTTGGCGTAGGTGTAGCGGTCGGGAATCGCGCAGGACGTGTAAACACCTGGCAAGAATTTCTCAATCGCTGCATTGATGTCATAGCACCGGCAGAAGGCACCCACGATACCGGGCTTCTCCAGGGGATTCCCCTGTTTCTTGGCCTCCCGCTTTCGGACATCCGCCATCCTGGAGGACGTGGGCCAATAGGATGTATCCCGCCAATCGTGGTACTGCGCCAGGATCGCGTCAGGGTCCAGCCAGGGACCGTCCCGGTGATCGGAGTAAAACTGTCCATCCGCCGCAGTGCTGGCGTAGAACATCAACCGCATGGGCTGATAGCTAGTATCGTCGAATTGGTCAATGCCCAAGTCGTAGGCAATCCGTCTGCCAATAGCCTCGTATTCCTCGGCGGTCACGGGGCGATTCAGGGGAGCGATAAAGCGCAGGCGGGGCTTTTCCGGAGTATGCTTATGGGTAGAGTAGACTGCTGCCGCACAGCCATAGGACAGATCGAACATATCCAGCAAATCCAGTTGAGCCAAATCAGCATCCAGCGTGAGCAGTGTGCGGTGTTCCACACACCCCGTCTTGCGTCGGCCACCTTTCAGCCAGCCTCCAACAAAGCCCCCCACGTCCTTGATTGTGTCTTGTTCTTCCTTGCCCATTTTGAAATATTCTCGAACGGTTTCCTTCGTCCGGGTGGTGGAGAGAAGCTGGCCCAGGAACTCAGACCACAGCAGCTTCTTGTTTTTGCCGACTTTCGCCAGCCTGGAGGGATAGGTGGCAATATGAATCTCGCCGTCATGTCTGAGATTTTCCATAACGCCCTTCCTTAGTCCTTCATATAGAAATCCGCCTCGAAGCCCGCCGCCCGGAGGGGCAGGCCCGGAGCCCAGGACAACGGCCGCCCCATAATCTCCTGCATCTCGGCCAGGGAGCCGGTACCCGTAGGCATATCCGCTATGACTTCATCGTGAACATGGAACACAATACGGTACCCGGCGGAGTCCAGTGCGGTCATAGCGTCCCGCAGACAGTCCCGGGCGGTGGCCTGGGTGATGTTCTCCACCAACTTCCCGCCATAGGATTTCTGCCGGGTAAATTTCTTGTTTTGCCCCGACCCTTTGTAGGTGAGGCCCATCTTATCGAATTTCGGCTCTGGCTGAAGCTCAGGCTGGTAGTAGGCCAGTCGTCGCCCGGAGGGGAGGGTGATAAATAGGTAGTCAGCCTCACACTCAAAATGGATTCCGTGGTCAAGGGTGGTTGGAGTACCTTGGACGGCGCTGATCGCCGCGTCCTCTACTTCGTACCAAAAGCGGACGATATTTTTATTAGCTTTCCGCCACATTTGCACGATTCCGGGCAATTCATCCTCGGGTATCCCGGATTCCAGGGCGCCCATTTGAATCAGCGCCCCCGCGCCTCCCTGATAGCCGCAGGCCAACGTCGCAACCTTGCCTTTTGATCTCAGGTCCGCCCGCGCCCCGCCCTTCTTGATGTCGTCTTTGGGGACGTGGAACATCATGGAGGCCGTAGCCTCGTAAATCAGACCTTCCCCGTAAAACTCCTTCAGCACCCAGCTTTCCCCGGCCAACCATGCCAGCACCCGCGCTTCAATCGCGCTGTAATCCGCTATGATGAACCGGCATCCTTCTGACGGAATAAATGTGGTCCGTATCAGCTGAGACAGGACAAACGGCGGGGAGCCATAGGCCATTTCCAGCAGGTCAAATTCTCCGTCGCGGACCAGCTGACGGGCGGTGGACAGATCCCGGAGTTTGTTTTGGGGTAAGTTTTGAACCTGGACCAATCGGCCCGCCCATCTGCCGGTTCTGCCCGCGCCGTAGTATTGCAGTAGATTATGGACCCGGCCATCCTCGCACAGTCCTCGATTCATAGCCGCATACTTGGAGATTGACGTTTTCCCCAACTCTTGCCGGAGCCGAAGCACCCGCTTGATCGTGTTGTCCGTGGCAGCTTCCAGAAGCGGGGGGATGCTTTTCTTGTCCAGGCTATCCGTTACCACTCCCCGCTCGGCCAGCCAACCTTTCAGCTGGGCGTCACTCCGGGGATTGTCCAGCCCGGTCAGTTCTTGTGCCTCGTCTATCAGCCGGGCAGAATAGACATCACCCAGCTTTAGCGCATTT
>JAAWGR010000043.1 GCA_022795445.1 Oscillibacter sp.
ATCAATATCTACAAGCCCCTGCTGCTTTTTCAAGTGAGAAAAGTAACAGTTTTTTGCAATTTGACAAAGCCAAACACGAATGTCTGTATCACCGCGAAAAGCATCTATTGAGCGTAATGCTTTGAAGAATGTTTCGCTTGTGATTTCCTCTGCAATACTTTCATCTTTGGACAGCTTTTTGAGAAAAAGAAATACATCACTAAAATACCTTATATAGATTTCCTCAAATTCATCTTTGGAACCCGCCACTTTCTCACCTCCTCCCTTATAAGACTTCGCATTTCAAAAAATCTTACAAGGTTTTTGAGATATTTTTGAAAACAGTTTTTCCCACATAGGCTTGTGCAGAGCTGATACCCCTCACGGCACATTTAGATTTTGTCGAAATTAGTATAGACTGTCACTTGCCCTATATGCAAGATACCATTATTAAGAAATGCGGGGATTGCCCCGCATTTCTGTCAAATCCTAATCAATTCCGCCATAATGACTTCTTCCGCCTGGGTCTTGCAGTCATTTATCCTACCCACCCATTTCATCCGATTTTCAGCCTTTAACCACTCCGTTATGCCCTGCCGCTGTGCGTAATCTTTTACCAACTGAAAGAACATTTCCTCGGCCTAAAGGTCAATGTCGGCAAGATAAGTGTTCAATTCGCTGCCTATCCAGAGGGCTGTGTATTCCCCAACTGCTTTTTACAGGACACCACACAAAGGGGAATTTTTCCAAATCAACCTGTAAAATCCGCCGATTTGTAATTGACAAACCGCTTTCCTGTGTAGTATCCTACAACACTCCCTCACAGGAGCGCTAACTGAATAGGCTGGTCTGATTGATACAGATGAAGCCGGTTACATACACAAACCAAAATGAACATCAGCGGGGCGTGGGCCGTCCTGCTGGTGCGGTTGTGTATGTAGCCGGTTTCTTTATTTGCCGGGGAACAGAATTTTTGAAAATAGCTCAAGAAAAAAGTTCCGTTTTTGGCATTGAAAGTTGTAGTAGGGGGTGGGAGAGAAATTTCGAGTGACGACAAAACGCCGTCACATCAATCATCTGAAAGCATAATCACAGCATTTTGCCGTCACGTTTGTGCGACATTACAAGTGGTACCAATCAGATTAAGGCGACGGTGGCCGCAGCCGTGGGTCTGCTCACCGGCCTGTGGGGCTGGCGGTAGGCCGGGTGTTCCTGATGGTCCTGGACTACATCACCGGCACCGCCGCCTGCAAGGGCGGGGAATGGTCCTCCAGCCATGAGCGGGATGGCATCTGGCACAAGTGCGGCATGATCGTGGTGGTTGTGTCCGCCGCGGCGGACCTGCTGATCGAAATTGTGCTGCTCAATCTGCCCGCACTGGCTCTGCCTATCCAATATCCGGGCCTGGTATGTCCGGTGGTGCTGGTGTGGTACATCGTGACGGAACTGGGGAGTATCACCGAGAACGCCGCCGCTATGGGCACGCCGGTGCCGAAGTGGCTCGCAAAGCTGCTGGCCGCAAGCAAGGACATTGTAGACAGCGCCGGGGACAAGGATGGATAACGAGAAATTCATATGGGACAAGCTGATCGCCGCAGGAATGACCCCCTGCGGCGCGGCGCGGGTGCGAGGTGTTCCAGCCATCCAGCAAGCAGGCATCGTGCAACTATGTGGTGGGCCTCAACGGCGACATCGGCCTGTGCGTGGAGGAAAAGGACCGCTCTTGGTGTATCTCCAGCGCGTCCAATGACCACCGGGCCGTTACAATCGAGGTTGCCAGCGACACCACGGACCCATACGCCGTGATGGATAAAGCATATGCAGCGCTGCTGGATTTGCTGACGGACATCTGCAAGCGCAACGGCAAAAGCAAGCTGATCTGGCTGGGAGACAAAGACAAGAGCCTGGCCTATACGCCCGCCGCCGGTGAAATGCTTATGGCCGTTCACCGCTGGTTTGCCAACAAGGCTTGCCCCGGCGAGTATTTGTACAGCCGCCACGCCGCTATCGCCGCAGAGGTCACAAAACGGCTGGGCGGTTCGTTGGCTACCGCGCCCACAACCACAACGACCATGCCCGCCGCTGCGCCCACCACGCAGAAGAAAGCAACGGACGCGGCCCAGTCGTTGGATAAGAGTTTGGCCGGGACCTACACCGTGACCGACGCTTCTGGCCTCCATTTCCGCAATGGCGCGGGGACCAGCAAGGCAAGCATGGTTGTTTTGCCGAAAGGCACGAAGGTCCAGAACTACAGCTACTACACGCTGACTGGCGGGGTAAAGTGGCTGTATATCCAGGTGACGTACAACGGCGTCACATACACGGGATTCAGCTCTGCCCAGTATTTGAGCAAATAGCAGAAGAACAGGCCGATTCGGTCAAGAAAACTCCCCCGACGGCGAACCCTTTGCGGGCCTGCTGCCGGGGGAGTTTTTGCGTTTATGGATTGCAATGCCCGCATGGGCTGTATCCGCGTGAAATAATCTCGCTCCTGGGCTGACTGGAGGCGGCGTAGTTTTTGGCGGCAATCTTGGAAACGTCTCTGCATGATGGAAGGTGAAATTTCATAAAGATATACCTCCGCGCTATCGCGTTTTCAATCTATCGTCTCCAGGGAATCGTCTTTTTTGTGCTTGTTTTGTGGCAATGCGGACATTTGCAGGTGAGGTCGTTTACAGAAAGCGAAACCGCGTTGCCGCAATACGGACACGTCCCCTCGCAAAATTGCGTGTTGTGCCATTAAACTCCTTTCCCCATTCCATTCCTTTCCGGCGGGTTTCCGTACTCCAAGAGGATTGATTTTCGTACTTGTGGGGTACAGTTTTCAGCCCTCCGGCGTACTGCAGCCGGATTTCTTGAAGTCGGTGTTTGGAACCGCTTCATAGGATTTTGGATAAATACGGTTGGGTTTTCCACAGCCCTGTTTCTGTATTTCCACCAGCCCCGCATACTGCAACTCCCGCAGGGCGTTCACCGCCTTCTGCCGCCCACAGTGGAGCAGGGCGACCACCTCGCAGATGGGGTAATACAGGTAAACCAGCTCATGTGTGTTTCCATTGATACCGCTTTCCCGCTCCCGCAGGCGTATATCGGTCTGGATAGTCATCTTGTAATATTCTGCCGTCTGCCGGATGGTATCAACGCTTCGTTGATAGGGACTGCAATAAAATGCATCAATTGTCTTATCTTTTAAGGTTTCCAAGACAATTTTAGGATCAAAAGTACCTTCTTCTGTAGGCGGCCTAGTCCAGTCATCCCTGCGATCATAGTTTGGCTGCGCATGTCTTACAAAAAACCCTTGTTAACATATCAAATGGTTCTCCTGATTTTTCCTGAATTTTTTAATTGAATGTATTTTGTGTAAACAGCTGCTCAACGCGTTCAACGAGGGTAGGATAGGGTTCCAGACCAGGAGATTCCTCCAACAGTGCGTCGGCGGCTTGCTGGGCTTCCTGAAGGAGCTTGGTTTCACAGCCTAAATTTGCCACCTTCAGGCCCGGCAGTCCGTGCTGGCGTTCGCCGAAAAAGTCGCCGGGGCCGCGGAGATGCAGGTCTTCCTCAGCTAGCTTGAACCCATCGGAGGTCTTCGCCATAACCTTCAAACGCTGGCGCGTCTCCTCGTTTTGGTTGTCGGAGATCAGGATGCAATAAGATTGATGCTCGCCGCGTCCGACACGGCCCCGCAGCTGGTGGAGCTGACTGAGGCCAAACATCTCTGCGTTTTCCACCACCATTACCGCCGCGTTCGGAACATCAACGCCGACCTCGACTACAGTTGTAGAAACCAGGATGTCCGTCTCGTGACGCGCAAAGGCCTGCATGACGGCATCCTTTTCCTTCGGTTTCATTTTGCCGTGAAGAAAAGCAATTTTTAACTCAGGAAAAATCGTCGTTTGCAGCGTTTTGGCATACTCTGTAACTGCTTTCCGCTCATCGGACAGCTCCTCATTCCCTGAGACCTGCGGGCATACAACATAGGCCTGCCGCCCCTGGTCAATCAGCTTATGCAGGAAATTGTACACCCGCGGATGGTAGCTGCCTGGCACAATGTAGGTTTCAATAGGCCTCCGCCCTGGGGGAAGTTCGTCAATGATGGATACATCTAGGTCGCCGTACAGGATCAGCGCCAACGTACGGGGGATGGGTGTGGCGGACATAACCAACGTGTGGGGATGCTCCCCTTTGGCGGCCAAGGCCGCCCGCTGGGCAACGCCGAAGCGGTGTTGTTCGTCCGTCACAACCAGTCCCAGATTTTGGTAAACGATACTGCCTGTGATCAGGGCATGAGTGCCGATGACAAAATCCAACTCTCCCCCCGCCAGCTTGGCGGAGGTTTCCCGTTTTGCTTTGGCCAGGGTGGAACCCGTCAGCAGGGCACAGCGGACGCCCAGGCTCTCCATCAGCGGCGCTAAAGCTGCAAAGTGCTGTTGGGCAAGGATTTCCGTCGGAACCATCAACGCCGCCTGCCGTCCGTTTTTCACACAGAAATATACACATGCCGCAGCCACCATCGTTTTGCCGGAGCCGACATCGCCTTGACACAGCCGATTCATCGGCAGGCCGGAACGCATACTCTCCAGGGCTTCCTCCACGCAGCGCCGCTGTGCATGGGTAAGGGTGAAGGGCAGTGCGTTGTAAAACGGGGTCATGTCCACATCTCCGCAGGGCGCAACGCGGACAACCTCCCGACGGTTTTTCAGCCGCCGCAGACCGATAGCAAACAAGAACAGTTCCTCAAACGCCAGCCGCCTGCGGGCCAGGGCCAGAGCCTCTGGGTTTTCCGGGAAATGGATGTTTTCATAGGCAAACCCGATGCGGCAGAGCTGATGCTGCTGCCGGATAGCGTCCGGCAGTACATCCGGTAAAATCCCGGCACAGGCGTCCAAACCCTGGCGGATGGAACGGGACAGCACCAATTGGCTAACCCCGGCGGTCAGCGGATAAATGGGGACAATCCGGCCTGTGACCTCCTGACGGCCCTCCGGTTCAACGATGGGCGTGTTCATTTTGCGGCGCTGGTGCGCACCCTCTGCTTTTCCGCAAAAAATGTATGTCTCTCCTGACCGAAGACCGTTTTTCAGCCAGGTTTGGTTGAAAAATGTAACGTCCAGTACGCCGGAGTCGTCCACTGCCCGGAGTTTTACCAGGTCCATCCCCCTGCGGATATGCGTGACCGTAGGCGGGGAGGCAACCATAGCTGCAACACAGGCTGTTTCGCCCTCCGCCAAATCCGCGATGCGGCGGATCTGGGTGCGATCCTCATAGCGCCGCGGAAACCATGCAATCAAATCCTGTAAGGTAAAAATCCCCAGCCGGTTCAGCGCTTTGGCCCGCTGCTCGCCGACACCTTTGATATATTGAATATCTGTGGACAAATCCGCCATGCCGTACCTCCTTTAACGGTTGGTTTTCCAGTCGTCCCGTGTTTCAGTGCTGGACGCAGTGGCTTTCTGCACCTGGTAAACAATCTCGCTAAACAGCCGCGCCGGGACTTCGCCCAGCTTAATCAGCCGCTGGTCGGAAGGACGGTAAACACCGCCTACCAGGACGAAATTCGGTCCAACTGCGTCCGCGGGGGTGTCAGGACTGTCAGGGCGTCCCAGCGTATCATAAATGTAACTGCCCCGCTGGACGGTGCCGGAGTGGTAAAATTGGATGTCATAAACCGTCGCTTGGTCGTCAAAGCCGCCGCCAACAAAGGAGCCGGAGAAGTTGAGTTGTGCGCCGATGGGGCCATCCTCACGGTAGAAGTCATAAAAACCGCCTGCGTCCAAGACACTGCCCCGATACCAGCCCATGCTCAGCAGCTTGCCAGACAGCGAAAGGTCGTTCAGGACCCGACCGCCAAAGGTATCCAGGGAGGTTTCGTCCTTTTCGTCCTCCGCTACGCGGGAGACCGGCCGGGTAAGCTGTTCAATGGGCTGCTTGATCTCATAGTCCTCCAGCTGCTGTTTCCAGGTATCCAGGGCCTCTTTCGACAGCTCCACCGGATGCACCAGGCCCACGCGGGCTTCGTCCGACAATTCATATTCATCCTCGTCCGCGGTATTGAGGCTGCCGTCTTCCAGATAGCGGAAAGTGTCTGTAAGCGTACCGTTTTCTCCGTACACGCCCCAGACCAAACCAACCGCAAACTGCCGCATAATCGGCTTTTGCACAAACAGCTCCCGCCAGCCTGCGCCAGTCCAGACCCGGCCCGTGGAAAGAGCTTGCTCCAGCCGGAGGGTCTGGGTGGAAATGGTGGCCTTGATCTGCTTCTTCAGCGCTTTGAATTCTGCGGATGCATCTCCTGCGAGGGCTGGGTCGTCCTGTTTACCGGGAGCGGGCATGGATTTGACCTTCTTGCTGTCTTGGTTTTGGATTTCCAGTTCCAGGGCGGGGGTGAGGGTAACGGTGAAGGAACGAGGGCCATAGTTGAACACCCTTTGGCCCCGCTGGTCCAGGCCCAAGTCAGGGACGATACGGTCGGCCAGCTCTTCCGTAGAGAGGCCAAGCTCTTTTGCCGCAAAATCCAGCGCCTTGCCCGCAGCGGCTTTGACCTGCTTGAATTTGAATTTCCGGGAAATGCTGTCCACCACCAGGAGGGCCTCCGGCTCCGGGCTGAGGGCCAGGGCGTTCACGGCGTCACAGGCGATGGCGCCCCGAGCGTTCAGCGGCCACTGGTTGATCTGCCGCTTCAGATTGTCTACCATCGCATGGCCGCCGAATACTGCGGAGAATGTCAGGATCCATTTCAGCTTTGACGGTGCGTTTTGCTCCAGCCACAGCTCAAACGCTGCGCCGGCAAACGCTGCCAATTCTTTAGCGTCTAATGGTTCTGCCAGTTTTTTCGCCTCCGCTAGGCCGCCAGGCTGCATACAGCAGACCATTACCGCCGCCAGACGGTCTTCGTCTGCCAGCGCGCCGCCGGGGGCGCGGCTTACCAGCTGCTGTGTGCCGTCCAGGACCCACTGTACCTTTCGTTTCTTGCCGCCCTTGAGGACTTCCGTAACCGGGTCTCCAGTAGGTGCGGCAGACTTTTTGCCATCCGCTTCCGCCAGCTCCAAACCCAGAAGGGCACGGAGGGCGTTGGCCAGCTTGACGCTTTTTTCCTTAGAGAGGGCTTCCTCCAGCTGGGTGCGGTACTGCTGGGCATAGACGCCCTTCTTGGTCGCGTGCATTTCCATATCAACAAGAATGTTGATGCCGGTTTCCCGTTGTGTAGCCTTCTTAGAGGTGAGGAGTTCCAGCGCAGCTTTAGGTCCTTCGCTGAAAGGCTTTGCCACGAATGCATCCACTACCGTCTTCCGCACCTGCTTCGAGCTGTCCTGAGCCATCGTGAGGAGGGCGTCAAAATTGCCTTTTTTCTCCCACGCTTTCGCCGCCATCGTCCGGACGTAAGCAGAACCCTTTTCAGCCGCTTTGGAAATCAAGTCCTCTGGCTGTTTCAGCATCCAATCCACACTTTGCTCCATGACTTTCGCCTTGTCTTTTGTGCTGTAGCTGTGAGCGTCCTCCCATTCCGGAAGAATCAGGCAGTCCATCAGCGGCAAGCCCTCCGCGGCAACGGCGTCCAGGAGCGTTCCCATGTGCTTTTGTTCTTCGGGGAGCTTCCGATAGGCTTCGTTCCAGGTTTGGGTAGCATGGTAAGACTGGATGGAGAACATCATGGCGATGATGGCGCGGGCCAGGAAGGGGTCCAGGCTGTACTGGGAGGCATAGCTGACGCCAGACCGGTCATATCCCAAATTTTTACTGCCGCCCACAGTCAGCGGATGCTTTGCCAGAAGGCCGCTTAAATCTCCGCCGTTAAGGACAAAATTCCGCAAATCCCGTTCTTCCGAAGCGTTGAAGCCGGGGACTCCCTCGGTAATGGCTTTTGCAACCTGCTGCTGTTCACCGGGACGCTTATGATCCTGGAAGCGCTTTGCCCGTTCAGGGTCTACTTGTTCCAAAACATCCAGGATGCTTTTGGCGCTGAGATAGTCCTTGCCTTTCAGGGCTTTTTCAAACTGTTCCGGATACTCCTTGGCGATTTGGATGGCAAAGGCATGCTGCCCGCCGGGGGAGCAGAGGCGGGGGATGACGGTGTGGAACGGCGTATGTTCGATCAGCCAAGGGATTTTGGCGCGGAAACGCAGTTCTCCCGCTAAACGGAGGGAATCATACAAGGTCAGGCTGGTGTCCAGAGCGGCGTAGACGAGGAAAACCGTTTGCAGGGCGGGAGCGTTTTCCATTGCCAGGAAGCAAGCGCTGCCCACAGCGGCGGTTTCGGTGGTGCGGGAGCCAAGGGTATAGGCATTGGTTAACCTGTTCACATTCTGGAGTTTCTGTGCCTTCACTGGCATGGCGTCCACATTGCCCTGCTCCATGTAGCGGGTCAGGACGGTCCGGTCAGAGGGGTTCAGCGACGGGGCGACCTCCGGCAGGAGGGCCGCCGCACCTTCCTGGACGAGTTTAACCATTTGGGCAGTTTTTCCCGTAATGCCGCCCACCAGGGAGGTCAAAACGCCGTCCTGCTTTGCCAGCCACAGGCACGCCAGGACAACCCGAGCCGGATCGGCGGGACCGGTGCAGTAAGTAAGCGCTTTTTCGATCTGTTCCGGCGCAGCGGCCTTGAGGCTGTTCGCCATATTGAGCCCGCCGTTCCAATAGCTGGCTTTCAGGGCTAGAGCGGCCCCTTCGCCCAGAAGCGTATCCAGTTCCAGAGGGATGTTTACCAGCTTGAAACCGTAGTCCATCCAAGGCCGCGCCTGGGTAAGGGAATTATGCAGCAGTTCAGTGCCGAAAATGGAAAAAAATGCCTTGATGGCCCGATGATGCCGGTCTTTGACCTCGTTCGTGATGGACTTGGGGGTTTCCAGAAGCCGGTTCATCAATACGGCAAAGTATATACATTGATCCGCTGTCAGCGTCCGGGCGGACTGTTTCTGCGCCTGCTTCAGCAGCGCGGGCTGTTCCGGCTGCGTCATGTCCAGGTATGGAACCAGCCAGCCAATGTTCTGGGGGGACATCCCGGCGTCAAGCAGGGCCTTTTTCTTTTCTGCGGTATTTTCGCGGGGCGTTCCATTGTTATGAATCTGTCTCATGTTCAAAATCCTCCTGTTCTTCATCTTCTTCACTAGTCTGGCACAGCCGCTCACCAGCGGCGTCCAGGCCATATTTTTGTTGGCAGAATCGGATATAGCGGGCAGCAGCAGCGGTATGCTCCATCAGTTTCAAAGAGTCGGCGCCCCCGCCATGACGGCGCTGCTCCAGCGCCTGGGCAAGCTGGCTGAGAAGCTTTGCGCCGGTATGGAGTCCAGCGTCCTCCCAGTCCTGGGAAAGGCGGTTCAAGCGGGCCTCCGTCTCCGGATGGCAGGAACCTGCGCCGCTTTGCAAGAGATCGGATAGGACGGACAAACCGTCGTCTAAAAGGGCTCTGATCATGTACGGCACCCCCAATCCGAATAATATTCAATCGGGTAAAGGGACAGGTTTTCTCCGGACAGCCGCGCCAGCGCCAGGAAGGCTCCGCCAGGATGTTTTTCGATGTTTTTGGCAAGAACCTCCAGGGTCTGCACCAAGGCGCTCTCCTCAGCCCGGTAACGGACTTCCAGCGGGATGGTCCGGCCCTTGCGGTCGGCCAAGAGCATCTGAAAGAGCTGGTTTGTCCGGTCGAATGCCTGGGTTTTATATGCAGCGGGCTTCAAAAGGACAACCCGTTCCGTCTCCGTGCCCTCCAGGAGATGCGGCTCCAGATATTGGAACATTTCTGCGAAGTCCTCCCAGCAGAGCTCGGGCGGAAAGACCTCCCAAGGCTTACGATTTGCGCCAAGGACTCCGCGGGAACTCTCCGAAGAAGACAGGCGGCCGTCTGTGGTAGCCTTCCCCTTTTCGAGAGTGAGGAGCAGGTTGTAAAGCTGGTCCATCAGGCAATCCAGCAAGCCCCAGGGGGCAGGGTTGCGGGAGGCGGGACGGCGCTGCCGCCGGCCCTCGTAAAAGGTGGGGCGGGCGACAGTATAGGTGTACCAACGGCGCTGGTTCAGCTCCCAGAAATAGTACACGGTCCCGGCGTAGCCGCTGTCGGCATGGAACTGCCGCTCCCCCAAGAGGGAGAGTTCCAGCGGCGGGCAGGGAAGGTACTCGTCCCGGAAGGAACCGGCCAAGGCGGAGAGGTCCGCGTCTTCAGACTCCAGCTGCTGGGCAAGGTGGGACAGGTCCGCCAGACGAAGCAGCAAATCTTCCGTACGGAAGGCGGCGCTACGGTTCAAGGCCCGTTCCAACAGCGTGGAAAGGGCGCGGAGGCCGCTTTCCAGCCGGGGAAGGTTCGCTGTGTGGCAGAGGGCCGCAAGGCGCTGGGCACTGTCCGGTGCGCCGGGGGAGAGGCGGGACAAGCCTGTATCAAAGATACCGGCGGCAAGTTCCCGCACCGCTAAGGCGGCGGCGGAAACCTGTTCCCGGTCCCAGCGGCTTGTGGAGGCTGTTTCTTTGGTGTCTGCCAGGCTTTCCAGCGTGCAGCGGCCCTTATGGAGCTGGTAGCACAGCAGGGCGGCAGCCTTATGGCGGCACAGCTCCCGGCTGCGGCAGGTGCAGGAGGAATGCTCCAGCGGAACCAGCAGCTTAACCGTTGCCTCCGGCAGCACTACCTGAACGAAGGAACTCTCCGAAATAAGCGGCAAACTATCCCGGCCCAGGCGAAACACCAGGGCATGATAGGCTTTTGCGCCCATGGCTTTCCGGATTTGGTTGACAGGGACGTCCAGCAGCGGTGACAGATCGATCTCCGGCGGCGGGGCCTCCGGCTGGTCAGGTTCGGCGGCAAGCTGAGTTTTCAGCCATAGGATGGCGGCCACCCGATGACGGCACATCCCTTGGGCGGGACAAGTGCAGCCGCTCTCTCCCAGCGGGGCGCGGATGGTGCATTCCACGTCGCCGAGGGAGAGCTGCACAGCGTCGCCCTGTACTTGGGCGGTAGGCGTTATGGAAGATAAATCTTTCTTGGCCCGGTTGACGGTGCCTTTGTTGCAAAGGCCCACGAGGTAGTCTTCACTGGCCTGGGCCAAAACGGTGCGGAGCGTTTCAGGGAGCACAAGCACATCCATTCCTCCTTACTGCATGATCGCGCCGATGTAATCCCCCAGTTGTTCCGGGGTAAGGGCGCCGACAAATGCGCCCATTTTTGCCAGGGCTGCGCCGACGGAGCGGTTATACATCGGGTTTGCATTCCGGTCCAGGGCGGTGAGGGCGGCAAGTTTTGCACCGCTTTCCAGAATCTCGCCGCAGATTTTGTAGAGGTTTGCCAGTGACCCGCCTTCACAGAGGTCGGAGACTAAGATCATGAGGGTGCGGTGGGGATTGACAATCAGGGACTGGCAGTAATCCATAGCCCGGGCGATGTCCGTTCCGCCGCCCAGCTGGACGCTCATAAGGACTTCCACCGGGTCGGCAGCACAGTCGCTCAAGTCGACGACCTGGGTGTCGAAAATGACAAGGCGGGTATCGATCATGGGCATTTTGGAGAAGATGCCGGCCATAACGGCGCTATGGATAACGGCGTCGGCCATAGAGCCGCTCTCGTCGACGGCCATGATAACACGCCAGGTGTTGAAACGCTTGACGCGGGCGCTGAAGTAGACGTTTTCCAGCATAATCCGCCGATTCTCGGGGTCATAATGGCGGAGGTTGCGGCGGATGGTTTTTTGAATGTCGAGGTTGCGCATGGAGGGGACGGGACTGCTGATATCCCGGCGGAGCCGGCCTAGGAGGGAACGCCGGAGGTCGACCTGCATTTTCTGGGTAAGCTCGGCGGCGACTTTGGCGATGATGCGCCGGGCGACCGCCAGGACTGGCCCGTTCATTTGGGGCCGGAGGGAGAGGATGGTTTCCAGGAGGGCTTGGTTGGGTTCCATACGCTCAAGGATTTCGGGATCGGTCAGCAGCTCCGTGAGCTGGTAACGGTCCAGGGCGTGCCGTTCCAAGACTTGGGCGGTTTGTTGGGGGAACAGGGTACGGACGCGCTGGAGCCATTGGGGGATGGTGAGCTGGCTGGGGGAGGAGCCGCCCATGTCCTGGTGTTCGTCCTGACCAGCCTCACGGTTATAGAGGAAATCCAGAACCTGGTCCATTTGCAGCTCGATGCCCCCGTTCAACGGAATAGCGGACTGTGCCGGGTCTCCCAGCACCAAGCGCCACCGGTTTAAGATTGCGCCTTCGGTCATATGATCAAACCTTTCTGTTCTTTTTCTTGATCGAAAAGAGAAACAAGAAAAGAGCATTTGCAAGGCAAAACCACGTTTTGCCAAGTTGTTTTCGGTTAAAGCCGTTCTGCAGCCCAAGCGTCGAGGGCTTCGGCATAGGCGTACTGTCCAGGGGCGACGGGGCGGCGGCGCAGGCGTTCTGCCGTTGTGCCGTGGAGCGCTGCGGCGCGGCTGGCGATACGGGACGCCTCCATCGGCGTAAAATACCGGAATGCCAGACGCAGTTCCGGCAGAAGAGCCAGGAAATCCGGCTCCTCCAGACAGGAGAGCAGGTGGTCCAGCGAGGGCAAAAACTGCTCGCTGACCAGCAACAGGTCTCGCGCTGTGGAAAACAGGCCCCGCAGGAACGCCGCGGATTGCAGCATTCGCTCCCGTGTGCCCCGGAGGTAGCCGGAACAGGCGATTTCGATTTCGCCCCTCCAGTTGGGGTCCGCGCCGTAGAGCAGACCCAGCGCGCCGCCGTGCAGGCCAGGATGGAGGTCCGGGTCAGACAGAAGGGATTCCAGCGCCGAAAGCAGCACTTCCCGCCGATTTGCAAACGTGGGACGGGCTGTTAATTCATAAAGCAAAGAGACAATCGAAAGGCAGGAATCCAGCTGATCATCCTTGATCGCCGCCATGGACGGCAGAAGCGACAGGACCTTGCCAAAGCACTGATCCAGCAGCCCAGCGTAGTCGTAACTGTCTTCCTGCCGGTAGAGCCGCCCCATTTCCAAGAGCGTATTCAAGTGTTTGCAGGCGTTGGAGAGAGAGAAGAAATCACCGTCGCTTGCCGCCAGCTCCCGGAGACGGCAGTGGAGTTTCCCGCTCAGGTCGTCCAGGCCCATCAAAAAGCCCTGTACCAGCAATTCCGCGCCATCGCCGGACAGGCTCGCCTGGGCCATCCAGCGTTCCAAGTAGAACGTGCAGGCTTCTTCAATGGTGCCGCCGGAGATGGATTGGTCTACCAACGCCGCCATGACGGAGCCGTCCCAATGCCAGCTCCAGGTTTCCCGGATCAGGCTGCGGTTTTTCTGTTTTGCCAGGTCGGGGCCCTTCACCAGCTTGGCGAAGGGGCAGTCAAGGAATACCGTGCGGTAGAAAAACCGGCTGATTTCCCGATGTTTTGGAGAGGAAAAGATATTTAAGATGCTTTCCTGCCTCTGGGAGGATTTCAAGCGCAAGCCCAAACGGGCACACTGGTTCTGGAAGTCCGCCGCCAGAGGCGGGATGAGGGCGCTGTCAGGCAGTTTGCCGACCAGATCGCCGGTTGTGAGGCGGCGCAGGGTTTCCATGGGCAAGGCGGTGGCAAGGGTGGATTCGCCTTTGACGAAGGCGGTGAGAACGCCGTCCCGCAGTTCATACAGCCCAGGCTGGCATTTCCCCCGCAGCCACGCCAGCCCCCGTGCCATATCCAAGGCGCAGGTTTCGTCGGCGACGGAGAGGATCTCGCCTTTGTGCCGCAGTTTCCGGCCCACGGAGGCCAGCAGGTCTAAGACGGCCTGCCCATAGGCGTCTTCCGGCGCGTCGCCATGGAGCAGCGTCCAGACACGATGGTAAAACCCAGGGGCGGGCATCCCGCTGGCGTACCCATTGAGCGCGTCGGTGGCTTCCATGGAATAGACCATCGGATAGACCTGTTCTGCTCCGTCGGGGAATGTTTTCGCAGAAGGTGTAACCGCTGCAGGGTGCAGGAGACCCCAGGTGTGAAATCCGCCGGTAACGACCAGGACGCGTTTGTGGGTCTCGCAGGCGGCGGCAATGGCCTGGGCCATATGCGCCTCGCGGGCAAGGCAGCCATCGTCCTCCAGCTCCTGAGGCGGGGTGTTTTCCCGCGCCAGGACGCAGTATGTATGCATCTGGGCAACAAAATCCGGCGTTTCCATCGTGAGGCTGTTGACTTCAAAAAATTTTTCCCAGAACTCGTCAAACGACCGCAGCCCGGTTTTTTCACAAAGCCGCTCCAAGAATTCGCTGTCGCTGAAGTAACCCTCGTCCTGGTACGACCGCCGCTCGCCCGGACGCCGCAAGCCGCGGCCCTTCGCGGAGGCCAGCAAAATGCGGCCATAAGGCAAGTCTATAAACCGGGCCTCCACTTCGGCCTGCGCTGCCCAGCGCAAAGCAGCCAGTTCAGGGGAACAGTCCAAGAAAGGATAATAACATTTATAAAAGGTTTCCTTTTCTCCTAAAAGCCCCTTTTCATCCCGCAGGGCATAGTAGAACGCCAACGGCGGCCGGCCCTCCGGCGCGGTAAGCAAGGGGAGCAGGTGGTTTGCGTTCTCCGGCCCTTCAACCAGTACGCAGTCGGGCTGGTAAGCCTCCATTGTCCGCTCCAAGTGCAGAGCGCAGGCGGGGCTGTGGTGCCGGACGGGGAAATACAGGCAGGGGGCCGTAAGGTCAAACGGGATCATTTCAGGGCGCTTCTGGCCTGATAGTACGCCTTCCACGGGCCTCCAACCTCCTCCGCTTTGTCGCGCACAACGGTAGAAAAATATCCACGGATTTTTTCCAAATCCTCCCCTGGTTCCTGACCCAGCGCACCGGTTAGGTTCGCAACCAGGGCGCGGGGTTCAATCTTCCCGCCGCCGTAGTAGTAGGACCCCATCATGGTCTGGTAGTAGACGGAAACCGCTTCGGCGGTGCTCATGACAGCGTTGGGCTTTTCAATGCGGTGGCCCATGGAGGATACGCCCTCCCGCAGCTCGTGGAAAGTGGCGGCCAGAAGCTCGGCGGCGTCCAGGTCCGGCTCCATGTCCACCCCGGCATTCTGGGCCATAGCAGCGGCCTCCCGGAGGATGATTTCCTTTTCCAGCTTCACATCGCCGACGGGCCGGACGGTTTCAAAGTTAAAGCGGCGTTTCAAGGCGCTGCTCATCTCGTTAACGCCCTTGTCCCGGGTATTGGCGGTACCAATGACATTGAACCCTGGCCGTGCAAACAGCAGTCCCTCGCTGCCCAGCTCGGGAACGTTAAGAACCTTATCGCTCATAACGCTGATAAGGCTGTCCTGGATTTCGGCGGGGGTACGGGTAATTTCCTCGAACCGGGCCAGGATACCCTGTTCCATGCCGACATAGAGCGGCGACGGTACCAGCGCCTGGCGGCAGGGGCCTTGGGCCAGCAGGAGGGCATAGTTCCAGCTGTATTTGATCATGTCCTCTGTGGTTCCGGCGGTCCCTTGGATCGTATTGGTGCTGACGCCGCTGATAGCGGCGGATAGAAGCTCGGACAGCAGCGTCTTGGCGGTGCCCGGCTCGCCCACCAGCATCAGGCCCCGGGAACCAGTCAGTGTGATGATGCAACGCTCCACTAAAGCGTCATTGCCCAGGTATTTCTTTTTAATGGTGAGTTCCCGCCCTTGGTATTCCAGCGGTTTTTTCCGGCCAAGGATGAAATCCCGCACAGCCATTGGGCTGAGCTTCCAGCCCAGGGGTTTACGGTTCCCGCCATCTACGGCGGCGAGGGCTTCCAGCTCCTCCTGATAACGCACTTCCGCCTGGGGGCGGATCTGGTTTGCTTGCTCCATAAAAACAGCGCTCCTCTCGCAGTTGATATACTGGGACAAGTATACTATTTTTTTCCTGCTGTTTCAAGTATTGTGCAGCTGGATTTGGATGAAAAAGCAAAAACCGGGCCTGCGGTGTTTCCGCAAGCCCGGTTTTTCGTTTTCTCAGCGCTGAGGCACAATCTCGATCCAATATCCGTCGGGGTCCATGATAAAATAGATGCCCATGTTGGGGTTGTCGAAGCAGACGCAGCCCATCGCATCATGCTTGGCGCGGGCAGCGGCAAAGTCGTCGGCGGTAAGGGCGAGGTGGAATTCACATTCGCCCAGGTCGTATTTCTGAGGATGGTCCCGCAGCCACGTCAGCTCCAGGCGGAAACCAGTCTTGCCATCCCCCAGGTATACCAGCACAAAGCTGCCATCTTCCGCTTCCTTCCGGCCGACTGGTTCCAGGCCAAGGGCTTCCTTATAAAATTGAAGGGACCGGTCCAGATCCGTGATGTTGAAATTAAAGTGGTTGAATGTCAGCATGGCTCTGCCTCCCGTTTAAATAGGATTCTCTGGGATTCTATAATACATAGTTATCATAACAGATAACGACTGCGATGTAAAGAAAAAAAGGTTAACAAGCCTTGGCTTTTGTGCCATTTATCGAAATATGGCTGGGATGGGCTGCATTTTCCGTATAATTTTCCATTCCTTTACCGTTGACATTTTCGATTTAGACCGTTAAAATAACTACATGCAAAAACGTGCCAGCAGAAAGGAGGCGGACCGATTATGATGAAAGCTTTGAAGAATATGATGCATCGTGCTTCTGCGTCCGCCGCCTGTGCAGACGCTGCTTCTGCTTGCGCGCATACTGCCGCTTTCCGTGTGGTTGTTATCTTGGACGCCATTGTTATGGCGTCCATTATTATTTTTGCCGGCCTGGGCAATTGCGTCCTGGCGGTCCTGGGGATTCTGGTCGTAGTCCTGGCAGTTCTGCTGGTATGCGGTGAATGGAATCCGTCTGAGGCGAGAAGGTTCGCGTAGCTGTCTGGATACAGCAAAGCGGCTCCGCTAAGACGGCGGAGCTGCTTTTTTGTATAATATTTTTATCGCAAAAGGAGAAAAGTAAGATGAAGAAGTTTCTAAGCATCCTCTTGGCCCTGGCTCTCGTTTTGAGCCTTGCCGCCTGCGGCGGAGACTCCGGTTCTTCCGGCGGTTCCACCGGCGGAGATTCCCAGACCTCCGGTGACTCCGGTTCCACCGGCGGCGATTCGGATTCCAGCGTTTCCGGCGCAGCCTTCAAGCTGGGCGGTACCGGCCCCCTGACCGGCCCTGTGGCTGTCTACGGCCTTGCGGCCCGCAACGGTGCACAGATCGCTGTAGACGAAATCAATGCTATGGGCGGCATCCAGTTCGAGCTGAACTATCAGGACGACGCCCACGACGCCGAAAAGGCCGTCAACGCCTATAACACCTTGAAAGACTGGGGAATGCAGCTCTCTCTGGGCTCCGTCACCTCCACCCCCTGCGAGGCCACCTCTGTGATGAACTTTGAAGACCGCATCTTCGCCCTGACCCCCTCTGCTTCCTCCGTGGCTACTACCGAGGGCAAGGATAATGTGTTCCAAATGTGCTTCACCGACCCCGGCCAGGGCGCTAAGTCCGCCGAGTATATCGCCAACCAGAACCTGGGAACCAAGATCGGCGTGATCTGGAAGAACGACGACGTGTATTCCAAGGGCATCTATGACACCTTTATGGCCGAAGCGGCTACCCTGGGCCTGGAAGTCGTCTCTGACACCAACTTCAACGACAGCAACTCTACCGACTTCTCCGTCCAGATCGCCGACGCTCAGTCCAAGGGCGCAGACCTGGTGTTCCTCCCCATGTACTTTGACGTTGCCGCTCTGATCTTCTCCCAGGCCAGCACGGTGGGCTATGCCCCCAAGTGGTTCGGCGTGGACGGCATGGACGGCATCCTCTCTGTGGATGGCTTCGACACCTCCCTGGCGGAGGGCGTCATGCTTCTGACTCCCTTCTCCGCCGACGCGGAAGATGAACGCACCCAGTCCTTCGTGGCAGAGTACCAGAGCCGTCACGGCGAGATCCCCAACCAGTTTGCGGCGGACGCCTATGACTGCGTGTATGCGTACAAGCAGGCCCTGGAAGCCGCCGGCGCTACCCCCGACATGAGCGCTTCCGAGCTGTGCGACCTGATGCAGCAGCAGTTCACCAGCATGACCTTCGACGGCCTGACCGGCGACGGCGCCGGCATCACCTGGGAAACCAGCGGTGCGGTGTCCAAGAGCCCCAAGGGCATGATCATCCAGAACGGCGCTTACGTCGGTATGGACTAAGGTCCGGCTGCGCCTGAATACTGCGGAGCGGGGGGCGGGACCCGTCCCCCGCCTCCGGCGCGTATTGAAAAGCGGCCGGGTTTCCGGCGGTTTTCCAATACGCGCAGGAGAAAGATGCCGAGAGAGGAAAGAGGGTATATGAATTTTCTGAACTTTTTAATCAGCGGTATTTCCCTGGGCAGCATTTACGCCATCATCGCTCTGGGATATACGATGGTTTATGGCATCGCAAAGATGCTGAACTTCGCCCATGGCGATGTAATCATGGTGGGAGGCTATATCTGCTTCTTTGCCGTGTCGTCCTACCAGCTGCCCCCCGCGTTGGGGATTCTGGCGGCAATTGTGGTTTGTACCGTGCTGGGCATGGTGGTGGAACGCTTGGCGTACAAGCCTCTGCGGCAGGCGCCCTCCCTTGCGGTGCTGATCACGGCAATCGGCGTGAGCTACTTCCTGCAAAACAGCGCCCTGCTGCTGTGGAGCTCCACGCCGAAGATGTTCCCTGCTTTCTTTACCGTAAAATCGGAAGACGCGGTGAAGAACAGCATCCAGCTGTTTGACGGACAACTGACGGTCTCTTTTGTGACCATCGCCACGATCCTGACCTGTCTGATCATCATGGTGGGCCTGACGCTGTTCATCAACCGTACCAAAATGGGCAAGGCCATGCGGGCCTGCTCCGAGGATAAGGGCGCAGCCCAGCTGATGGGCATCAATGTGGATGGTACTATCTCCATGACCTTTGCCATCGGCTCCGGGCTGGCGGCGGTAGCGGGTGTGCTGCTCTGCTCTGCTTATCCGACTTTAGTACCGACAACTGGCTCCATGCCCGGCATCAAGGCCTTTACGGCAGCCGTGTTCGGCGGCATCGGGTCCATCCCCGGCGCGCTCCTTGGCGGGCTGCTGCTGGGCGTCATCGAGACGTTCGCCAAGGCATATATCTCCATGCAGCTCAGTGATGCAATCGTATTCGCGGTACTGATCATCGTGCTGCTGGTGAAACCCGCGGGACTGCTGGGCAAGCAGATCCGTGAGAAAGTGTGAGGTGGGCATATGGCTTCTTTAAAAATAACTGCAAAGAAGAATCTGAGCAAGACCTCCCGCCGGAACTATCTGACCTACGGGCTTGTGATTTTGGCGTTTGTCATTCTCCAAGCGATGAGCGGCTCCTTGAGTTCCTCTCTAAAAGGTATGCTGGTGCCCATTTGCGCTTATGTTGTCATGGCAATCTCCCTGAACCTGACAGTAGGCATCCTGGGCGAGCTTTCCTTGGGTCATGCGGGCTTTATGAGTGTGGGCGCTTTTACGGGCGTGATTGTCGCTTCTTATCTCCAAGATACAATCACCATTGCACCGCTGCGGCTGGCTATCAGCATGGTTGCAGGCGCGGCTTTCGCGGCCTTGGCCGGATTCTTGATCGGCATCCCCGTCCTGCGGCTGAAGGGCGACTATCTGGCAATCGTCACCTTGGCGTTCGGCGAGATCATCAAGACGATTTTCACCAACCTCTATGTTGGTGTGGACGGCAGAGGCCTCCATTTCAGCCTTTTGGAGGATAAAACAAACCTGGCGGAGGGTGGTAAGCTGGTTGTCTCCGGTCCAATGGGCATGGGCAGCATCCAAAAGATCGCAAGTTTCACGGCAGGATTCCTGCTGATTCTGATCACGTTGGCAGTGGTGTTCAACCTAGTGAACAGCCGGGCAGGACGGGCCATTATGGCAATCCGCGACAACCGGATCGCGGCGGAGAGCATCGGAATCAATGTTACTAAATATAAGATGATTGCATTCGTGACCTCGGCTGCCCTGGCGGGGGCGGCGGGTACGCTGTTTGCGATGAACTATTCTACGATTGTGGCGACAAAGTTCGATTTCAACACCTCCATCCTGGTACTGGTCTTTGTCGTTCTGGGCGGACTGGGCAATATGCTGGGTTCTATCATCGCGGCAGCGGTGCTGACCATCCTGCCGGAAGCTTTGCGGCAGTTCTCGGATTACCGGATGCTGGTGTATGCCATCGTCCTGATCCTAGTGATGCTGGCAACCAATAACCCTACCCTACGGGGTTACCTGGACCGGGTGAAGGGAGCCATCACCGGCAAACACAGCGAAAAGGAGGCGGCCTGATATGTTTTCCAAATTGGTTCCTGTCCCTTCAGGCAGTATGATCCCAGACCGGGACATTGATAAATCCCCGATCCTGGAATGCATCAACCTTGGGATCACTTTCGGCGGCCTCAAGGCTGTGGAGGATTTTAACCTGACCATCGGCCGCACAGAGATCGCGGGCCTCATCGGCCCCAACGGTGCAGGCAAAACTACCGTCTTTAATCTCCTTACCAAAGTCTACCAGCCTACGAAGGGCACCATCCTGCTGGATGGGCATGATACCCATGGCATGGATACGATGAAAGTTAACCGGGCAGGCATTGCCCGAACCTTTCAAAACATCCGCCTGTTCCAGGAGCTGTCGGTGGAGGACAATGTGAAAACCGGTATGGATACCCAGATATCCTATAACATGTGGGAAGGCATTTTTCGGCTCCCACGCTTCTGGAAAGAGGAGAAGACCGCCCATGAGCGCGCTTTGGAGCTGCTCTCGATTTTCAATATGGAAAATCTGGCAAATGTTCGGGCAGGCTCTCTGCCTTACGGCGCGCAGCGGCGCTTAGAAATTGTGCGTGCCTTGGCGACAAACCCATCCCTGCTGCTATTGGATGAACCGGCGGCGGGCATGAACCCCTCGGAGACGGCGGAACTGATGGAAAATATCCGAAAAATTCGGGATACCTTTCAAATTGCCGTACTGCTGATCGAGCATGATATGAACCTTGTTATGAACATTTGCGAGGGGATCTGTGTGCTGAACTTTGGGCGTGTGATTGCTAAGGGCAGTCCAGCTGATATCCAGGCAAATCCGGCAGTCATTGAGGCGTACCTCGGGAAAAAGAAGGAGGCGTAAGGATGGAAGCGATTCTGAAAGTGGAGGACATCAATGTCTACTACGGCAGCATCCACGCCATCAAGGGCGTTTCTTTTGAAGTAGCCAAGGGCGAGGTGGTGACGCTGATCGGCGCTAACGGCGCAGGCAAATCTACAACCTTGAATACCATTGCTGGGCTCCTGCGGAGCAAAACCGGCTCCGTCACCTTCCTGGGTGAGGAATTGTCCAAAGTGCCGCCCCATAAGGTGGTGGCAAAGGGCCTCGCCATGGTCCCGGAGGGCCGGCGGGTGTTTTTGCAGATGACAACTCAGGAAAATCTTGAAATGGGGGCATACACCCAGAAGGGTACACCATCGGAGGCGGACCTGGAAATGGTTTACGAACAGTTTCCACGACTGAAGGAACGGCGCAAGCAGGTTGCGGGTACGCTGTCCGGCGGCGAGCAGCAGATGCTGGCTATGGGCCGAGCGTTGATGAGCCATCCACAGCTGCTGATGTTGGATGAGCCATCCATGGGGTTGGCCCCAATTTTGGTGGAGCAGATTTTTGAGATTATCCAGAAGCTGCATCAGAGTGGTACGACGATCCTCCTGGTGGAGCAGAACGCTCAGGCAGCGCTGTCAGTGGCTGACCGGGGATACGTGCTCGAAACAGGCAAGGTGGTCATGTCCGGCACAGGTGGGGAACTGCTGGCGTCTCCCGCGATCAAGAAAGCATATCTTGGCGGTTGATGGAAAACGTAAGATATATGAAAATACCTCCTTCCGGCATTGCTGGGAGGAGGTATGTGTTTTTGCAAAAATCTTGCGATTTTTCCAATTAAGCTATTTAGAGGGACCTCAAGCTTGCCGCCTTCGCCGAGCATAGCGACCTTGTATCCCTGGACCATCCGGCCCTGCGCATCCTTGGTAGCGGAGCCGTCATAGTTCGTGATGTACAGATAGTAAAAACGCCCCCTTTTGGGAGGAACTTCGTAAGGAAGTTCCTCCCAACACTTTTGTAAAATCAGCCGTATGTGATTGGATTGCAAGGAATCTCAACCTATCGGAGGGCTATATCATGGAAATATCACTATTCGAGCGTATGGGCGGAACCTATCATCAAGAGGGCGATTATTTTCTGCCTGATCTACTCCCACCTGAAAGCACTTCCATGTCTGCGGCCCGCGCCTCGTCCAGAAAGTCCATGCCGGAACCGTCCGGCAGGTCGAGATCACAGCAGATTACCAGAGGCACTTCCTCTTGGATGGCTGCCCGCGCTTCTTTCAGTGTGGAAGCCGTTTCTACCGGGTAGCCTCGCCGTTGTAAATATTTTTGCAGACACCATATATAGGTATCACTGTCGTTAATCAGCAGTATCTTTTTCATGTGTCCTCACTCCCAATATTGATTTGCTACAAGCATAAACTACAAATGTTACACAAATGTCCGAGGCGCCTTTGATTTCGACAGAAAAACAGGCTGAATTGTTACAGCGCTTGGACATTTCAAAATATTTTGTCAAGGGATAGCAAAAATCAGTGGAGCGGCTAATGAACCGCCCCACTGATTTTCCTAAATCGCAATTTATAGATTAACTTTCTATTGGTTATCTATTTTATACCTCAAGTGTAACTGCACTCCAATAGTTTTGCACAATCTTTTTCTTCCAAGCA